>CAYSPN010000199.1:0-2144 GCA_964432895.1 uncultured Candidatus Kuenenia sp. | reverse complement strand
AAAACTGTCGAGCAGCACGATAAACAGGCGAGGCCTGTTGGCAGCCAGCAGTCGCAGCCACTCAAGGTCGCCGGCTGCAAGGTCGCCGACATCCCACACCAGTGTTTCTGCCGCCTCATCGATCTGCGGACGGCCAGTCTGACGGTTGACCACTCGGTGCCCAGCGACCGTGAGCAGGTCGCAGAGCCCTTCAAGGTCGTCTGCCCGTGCCGCTGCCACCGAGATCTCGGCCGGAGCCAGAATCGTCGGGGCACGGTGCCCTGAAGTGGCTTCAGCGGCATTGGGTTGGAGGCCGCTGATCGCCTCCAAAAGACGCTCCTCACGGCGGGAGGTTGTGGGCAGGCCCAGGCTGGTGGGGAGACCAGCCTCACATGCCGCCAGCCACCAGCTGCACCGCCCTGGCAGATCGTGCCAGGGCACCTCGTCGATGCCGGGCAGTTGCGGTCCGCTGCGCCGCCGGCCGTCGACCAGACTCGACGCGACCGAGACGATCGGCAACAGTGGCCACTTCTGCGAGAGGAGCAACGCGTCGGCGGTGGTGAACCGAGCCGGCCTGTCGGAGGCCAGCACGGCGAACGCCGGCGTGGCGTGCCCCGCGATCTCGGCAGCGGTGGCCACGGCGGCCTGCGGGCTCTCGGCGTCGATCACATCGGCGAGGGCTGCGAGCCCCAAGCGGGCCATGCCGAGTTCCAAGCCCTCGACAGACCCGATCCAGAGGATACGGCGGCGGGTGCTATCGTCCGGGCAGGCGTCGGTCGTGGGAGCGTGTGCAGGTATGGTCATCTTCCCCATCGTCCCGCGCCGGCCGCCGCGCCGGCAAGCTGGGCTGACTGCGCAGGCGTCTTTTGGCCCGCTGGAAGCCGACCTTGACCCATCTGGAGCCCCACGGACAATTTGTCCGCGATCACGTTCAAGGATGAACGTGGCAGCGTTTCCACAAGCCCACGCCACTGTGCTCACCACACGGTTGCCGTGGCTCCAGGCAGGAGGCCGGTATGCGTGACGATAGGCTCCGCGACAACGATGGTGAGGGCGACCGCCCGCGTTCACGGCGAACCCGTGGCAGCAAGGCCGGAAGCTGCGGTATCCAGCTCTCAAAGGTCCTGCCCGAGGCCAGCTTCTTCGCGTGCGACGACATCAGCGCGGTCGGCTGCTCCGATGATCCCGACGCCTGCCGGCCGGGGGACGTGTTTGTCGCCAGGCTTACCGCCGAGGGAGACGGCCACGACGACGTGGAACGAGCCCTTGCCCGCGGCGTGGCCGGCGTGGTGGCCGAACGCATCATCCCGACCTTCGGCACACCGCTGGCAATCGTCCCGGAGAGCAGCTGGGCCATGGCACGCCTGACCCACGCCTTCGCCGGCGATCCCGGCCGGAAGATGAAGGTGATCGCCATCACCGGCACCAGTGGCAAGACGACCACTGCCTGGCTGGCCGCGTCGGTCCTCGCCGAGGCGGGGCTGCGGGTGGGAGTGCTCTCCGACCTCGGCTGCCTGGCCGCCGACGACGCCGAGCCTGTGGCGGCGGATCTCTCCCGACCCGAGGTGCTCGCCGACTGGCTGCGTCGGCTCCGAGAGGATGGCTGCACGCACGCGATCGTCGAAGTGTCGAGCAGCATGCTCGCGGCGCACTGCCTGGCTGGAGTTGCCTGTGACACGGTCGCGGTGACGAACCTCGGCTCCGCGCATCTCGACATCCACGGCACGCCTTCGGCCTACCATGCCGTCAAGTCACGCATTCTCGACTGCCTCGGCCCTTCCGGCTCCCTCGTCGCCATGTCCGACGACGACCGCGTTGCGCGGCTGATCGAGCGGCGGGTGGCAGCGACGGGCGAGGGCGGTGTGATCACCGCCGGGCTCACCAGCCCTGCCGCTGTGACCGCGACTCCCGTGGAGCGATCGCTCTTCGGCCAGACCTTCCTTGTGCAGGCGGGCGGTCATGCGATGCCGGTGGCGGTGTCCACGCCGGTGGCGTCGTTCGTTCGCGACAGCCTGCTGGCCGTAGCCATCGGCCTTCGCTACCGCGTGCCGCTCGAGCGGATCGTGCGGGGCATCGAGGCCTGCGGCAGCGTGTCGGGACGCCTGGAGCGGATCGACCGCGGGCAGGACCACGCCGCCTTCGTCGATCACCCCACCAGTGGCCAT
>CAYSPN010000198.1:0-13872 GCA_964432895.1 uncultured Candidatus Kuenenia sp. | reverse complement strand
CACTTTGAAGAGATCGACGTCGCGGCGGCCGGACTGACCATCACCGATCCGGCCGGGGAAGCGCACGCTGCCCGACGACGCCGTCACAGCCACAGCAGCAGCCAGTGTGTCACCCGCGTCGACGGGCGAGGGAACCGGCGTCGGGGATGGCGTGGGCGTCGGGGTTGGAGTGGGCGCGGCGGCTCCCAAAGCCTGCAGTGCGGCGGCCGCGTTGAGCAGACCGCCTGTGACCACCTTGCCGGAGAGACCGGCGACCGGCGTCGTGCTCGACAGGATCGCGGTGCGGATCTGCGCCGCCGTCGCCTGTGGGTTGGCGGCCGCCAGCAGGGCGACGGTGCCGGTGACATGCGGTGTCGCCATCGACGTGCCGCTGTAGGAGGCGTAGGAGTTGTTGGGGGTCGTCGAGAGAATGGCCACGCCGGGGGCGGCGAGGTCGACGCTCGTGGCACCGTAGTTGGAGAAGGTCGCCAGACGGTTGGAGCGGTCGGTCGCCGCCACCGAGATCACGGACGTGCTCGGATGGTTGGCCGGGTAGGAAGGAGTGACGTCGTTGTTGTTCGACTCATTCCCCGCAGCGGCCACGAACAGGATGCCGGCCTCTGCGCCGCCGTTGATCGCGTCACGGAGGGCCGTCGAGAGTCCGCCGCCGCCCCAACTGTTGTTGGTGGCGACGACGTTGATGCCGAAATCCCGCCGCATCCGCGTGGCGTAGTTGATCGCCGCGACCGCGGCACTGGTGCTTCCGCTCCCCGCGGCGTCGAGGAACTTGAGCGGCATGATCGAAACCTGCCAGTTGACTCCCACCACGCCGGTGCCGTTATTGCCCACCGCGCCGATCGTGCCCGACACGTGCGAGCCGTGGCCGTTGTCGTCCATCGGGCTGGCATCATTGTTGGCGAAATCCCAGCCCGTCACGTCATCGACAAACCCGTTGCGGTCGTTGTCGATGCCGTCACCCGCCACCTCACCCGGATTGCGCCAGGCGTTCGCGGCCAGGTCTGGATGGTTGTAGTCCATGCCGGTATCGATGACGGCGACGACGACGCTGCGTGACCCGGTGGTCGTGTTCCATGCCTCGGGCGCGTCAATGTCGGCATCGACGACGCCGCCCGACTGTCCGACGTTGTCGAGGCCCCAGAGTTGGCCACGCGATGGATCGTTGGAGGCGATGGTGGGCGCGATCGTGAAATCGGGCTCGACGTAGCTCACGCCGGTCGTCCGCGCGGCCCAGCCGAGCACGTCCTGCGTCGATGCCCCGGGGGTGGAGAGTGCATAGAAGCCCTCGCCCAAGGAGGTCGTGTGCCATGCTGGATTCCATGCGGGGGCGAGGTTCCAGCCGGTTGCGGCCGAGCTCGCGGGGGCCCGCACGATCCAGGCGTCGGACCGCGCAGCGGCGATCTGACCATGCCATTCAATCTGCCTGAGGGCGGTGGCGGCGACATCAGCCGACATCGTCAGCCGCGATTCGAGGAGTTCCGCCGAGCACGTCGTGGAACGAAGGCCTCGAACGACCTCGGAACGTGGCCGAGTGCCATGCGAAAGATGCGACAGTCGGCGCAGAAAGAGGGGGCGGTTCATGGTTGCTGCCTTCCATGCTGTTCTGTTCTGCCCCTGCGACGGGTAGTATCGGCCCACGTTGGACGAATGTCCAACCGCCATGCAGCGGCCGGTCTTGTCCGCTACGATACGGCACCTTTCTCCCGTTTTGCCCGGGCAGGAGCTTCTCCGTTCCCCGGGAGCGTGGTGAAAGGACATTTGGTATTTGATGCGATTGTGTCAGGATATGTGGCTCTAGGAGCTCCCGCATGGTCTTTCCCGTAGGCGACGACAATTCCGACCGCACGATCTTTCCGTATGTGACGATTGCGCTGTTGCTGGCGAACGTGTTCGTGTTCGTGGTGCTTCAGCAGATGGGGGCCAACGACAACGTCACCCTCGCCTATTGCCAGGTGCCGGCCGAAATCATCTCGGGGCAGGACGTCATCACCGAGCCGTCGGTGCGGATGATCCAGACGCCCGAGGGGGTGGTCCAGGTGCCGGATCCAGGCCTCAAGGCCACACCGATTCCCCCCTGGATGACGCTGCTGACGGCGATCTTCATGCATGGCAGCATCATGCACTTGGCCGGCAACATGTGGTTTCTGTGGATCTTCGGCGACAACGTCGAGGACGACATGGGGCACGTCAAATACCTGCTCTTCTACCTGGCCACGGGCATCATCGCGTCGCTGGCTTTCGTGGCGCTCAATAGCTCGGGCGAGGCGGCGCTCACGCCCTGCCTGGGTGCCTCCGGCGCGATCTCAGGCGTGCTGGGGGCCTACCTCGTGCTCCATCCACACCGCCGCGTGAGCGTGATCCTGCTGCGGATGATGGTCGACGTGCCGGGCTACGTGGCCGTCGGCATCTGGTTTCTGTTCCAACTCGTGAGCGGATTCCTCGACCAGGGCGGTGGCGGTGGCGTGGCCTACTCGGCCCACGTCGCGGGCTTCGTGGCGGGCATGATCCTGGCCAAGCCGATGAGCCATCGGCATGTCCGCGAAGAGGCCGACCCGCTGGTCGTGCTCAGACGACGGATTCCGTAGGCACGAACACCATGAATTACGAACACGTTGGCTTTCATGCCAATTCGATCTCGATCACGTGTTCGTGGTGGTCATCGACGAGCGGGATTGCATGGTCGGTCTGCGGAACGCCGTCGACCACCATGGTACGGATCGGCCCTGGTTCGCGGACACCGTGCCCCGGATGGTGAACGGTGATCCGGTACAGCGTGTCGTAGTAGCGATAGCGGATCGTATACCTGGGCCAATCGCGGGGTGGGTGGGGCGACAGTCTGAGCACCGTGCCCTCCCTTTCGATGCCCAGCAGCGATTCGACGAGCAGCCGATACATCCAACTGGCCGAGCCTGTGTACCAGGTCCAGCCGCCGCGGCCGGTGTGCGGCGTGACGGCATAGATGTCGGCCGCAACCACGTAGGGCTCGACGCGGTAGGTGGCGATCGCCTCCGGCGTGTCGCCGTGGCTCACGGGATTGATGAGCCGAAATAGTTCCCACGCGCGGGCGTGGTTGCCTAGGGCCGCGAAGGCCATCGCCGTCCAGGCTGCGGCATGCGTGTATTGGCCGCCATTCTCTCGGACACCGGGCGGATAGCCCTTGATGTAGCCGGGCTCGACCGGCGCGGTGTCGAAGGGGGGCGTGAGGAGCTTCACGAGCCGATCAGACCGCGACACGAGCAACGCATCGACGCTGGCCATCGCTTCTGCGGCCCGCGCCTGAGGGGCCGCGGCCGAAAGCACCGCCCAGCTCTGCGAGACCGAGTCGATTCGGCACTCGGCCGAACTGATCGACCCGAGTGGCAGTCCGTCATCGAACGTGCCGCGGCGATACCATGACCCGTCCCAGGCCGTGTCGTCCACATTGCCCCGCAGGCGGCCCGCCTCGATGGAGCAGCGATCCGCCATCACGACGTCGCCGTGCCGTTCGGCAACGTCGGCAAAGCGGCTCAGCACGTCGTAGAGGAAGAACGCCAGCCAGACGCTCTCGCCGCGGCCCTTATGGCCCACGAGGTTCATGCCGTCGTTCCAGTCGCCGCCGCCGAAGAGCGGCAGCCCGTGGGCACCGAACTGGAGGCCGCGCTCGATGGCGCGAACGCAGTGGTCGTAGAGCGGGGCGGTGGCAGGGCCCGACTGTGGCAGTTCGTAGAACGACTCCTCGTCGGCCCGGGGCGGCCGGCCATGCAGGAACGGCACCGGCTCGTCGAGCACGCCCGTGTCGCCGGTCGCCTCCACGTAGCGGACCACGGCCGCCGGCAGCCAGAGAAAGTCGTCGGAACAGTGGGTGCGAACACCGCGGCCCGCGGGAGGATGCCACCAGTGCTGCACGTCGCCCTCTTCGAACTGCCGTCCCGCCGCGCGGAGCAGGTGCTCGCGGAGCAGTTCGGGCGCGGCGTGCACCAGGGCCATCGCGTCCTGCAGCTGGTCGCGGAAGCCATAGGCCCCCGACGACTGATAGAGCGATGTGCGGCCCCAGAGCCGGCACGAGACGACCTGGTACAACAGCCAATGGTTGACGAGCGCATCGACTGCCGGTTCGGGTGACTCGATCTGCACTGCCGAGAGGCGACGCTGCCACCCCGTCCGCATCGCCGCGAATTCCTGCTCCGCCGCCAGTTCCCCGCGGAACTGCTGCACGAGCCGCTGTGCCTCGGCCACGCCCTGTGCCGCGCCGAGCGTGAAGACGACCGTGCGCCGTTCGCCGTCGTCGAGCAGGAGCTGCACCTGCATGGCCGCGCAGGGATCGAATCCCGCCCCCACGCGACCGGAGAGCCGCATCCGCTCGAGCGCCGCCGGTGCTGCGAGTGAGCCATTGCGGCCGATGAATTCCGTGCGATCGCCCGTCACGGTGCGGGCCACCTCGCTCGCATCGACGAAGGCGACCATATCGGTGAACTCGCTCGTGAACGCGTTGCGGGCGAACAGGGCCCCGGTGAGATGGTCGACCTCGGTAACGACATGCATCAGCGACCGGGTGCGGAGCTCGCCGAGCACCCATTCCCAATAGCCCGTGATCGACAGGGACCGCGGCCGGCCGGAGGTGTTGGTTATCGTGAGTCGCACGAACTTCACCGGTTCGTGCTCGGCGACGAAGAGCGTGAGTTCGGAGGCGAGCCCGTCGTCGGCATGTTCGAAGACGGTGCTGCCGATGCCGTGCCGAACGGTAGAGGTGCCGGGGCCGCGGGCCGGCTGTGGAGTGGGCGACCAGAAACGGCCGGTGTCTTCGTCGCGGATATAGATCGCCTCGCCGCCCAGGTCGGAGACCGGGTCGTTGGTCCATGGCGTGAGCCGGAACTCGTGGCTGTTGTCGACCCATGTGCAGGCGTTGCCCGATTCGGAGACGACCGTGCCGATGCGGGGATTGGCCAGACAATTGACCCACGGTGCCGGTGTGCCCACGCCCGGGCGGAGATGGATCACGTATTCGCTGCCATCGGCAGTGAAGCCGCCGAAGCCGTTGAAGGCGTGGAGTTCGGCCGGTGGCGGATCGGGTTCGCGTTCGGTGGCGGAGGTCGTCGATGCAGGCGGCGCGAGCCGGCGACGCGGCTTGAGCGGCGGGATCATGATCTCGGATCGGCCACGCCTCTCCACCTGCTCGACGAGCGTGCCGGCTTCGTCGGTGAGCATGACGCGGGCGGAGGCTTGCAGCAGCACCCGGTCCTCCTCGGAGAGCTGTTCACCGCGCCGCACAAAGATGCCGCAAGGGCGGTCGATGAGCCCTGCCTCCGAACTGGCGGAGACGAGGTCGAGGATCGATTCGTGCAGGACCTGCCGATAGACGGAGTCGTCTTCGTTCCAGATGACGAGGTCGACGTCGAGGCCGTGCATCCGCCACCAGCCATGGGCACGAATGGCCTGCTGGACGAGTTCGAGCTGGTGGCGATCACGGATGCGCACCAGCACAAGTGGCAGATCGCCCGAGATGCCGTGCCCCCACAGCCCCGACTGTCCGCGCCGGTTCCGGGCGATCACCGCCGGGCTCGTGCGTCGCAGCCGCGACGCATGGACCAGCGCCCCGGCCAGCCGGCTGTAGGCCTGTGCCTCCTGCTCCGAGATCGCGAGCTGCTGCAGCATGATCGCACCCCGCGTCCAGGCCAGTTCGATGATGCGGTCAGCCAGGCAGGGATCGGAGTATTTGACCGCGATCTCCGCCGCCTGGTCGCGTGATTCGGCGATGCCGGTCACGATGTCGAGCCGTACCGTCTCGCCTGGCTCGAGCACGACCGTGCGGCGGATGCTCACCACGGGATCGAGCGTGGCGCCGGTGGTGTCGGAGAGCGTTTTCCTGTGCTGCGATTCGCTCGTGCAGGCGGCAGGGTCGCGGGGCGTGCGGCCGCGGCCGAGAAAGACCCCGCGATCGGTCTCGAACGACGGCTTGCCGACGGCGTGTGCGCAGTCTTCCGTGGCGCAGCTGCCGGTCATGACGTGCAGCAGCCATGGCGGCCGTTCGTCCGGGCTGCGTGGCCGGCGGGTGGCGAGCAGCGCGGGCCGGCCGGCGAGGATTTCGGTTTCGACGAAGAGGTTGGAGAAGGCGGGGTGGGACTCGTCCTGGCCCTGCGGGGCGAGCGCCACCTCTGCGTAGGTCGTGACCTCGATCGAGCGGCGGCGTTCGGAGCGGTTGGTGAGGGAGAGACGGCGGAGTTCCACGTCGTCTTCGGTCGACACGCTGACGAGCGTGTGCGCCTCGATCTGCTCATCGACACGGCGGAACTCCGCCCGCGACTGCATGAACACCGCCTCGCCGCGCCGGCCTCCGCGGGTCGTGGGCTGCCAGGTGTTGGACCAGACGACGCCGCTGTCGAGATCCCGCAGGTAGCAGAACTGCCCCCAATGATCGCGGGTGGCGTCTTCGCGCCATCGCGTGACGGCGAGGCCTCGCCAGCGGCTCCAGCCACCGCCGGCGGCGGAGATGGCGACGTGGTAGCGGCCGTTGGAGAGCAGGTGCACCTCCGGCGACGGGCCGTCGAAGTCGGTCACCACGCGGATCGCATTTGCCTGTGCAGCTGGGATCCCGCGGGCCGCCGTCGCTTCGCCGGTATGTGGGAAGACGGTGACCGTGAGTTTCGGAATCCGCTCCTGCAGGAGCAGCGTCGCCGACTTGAGCGATGGGTCGGCCATGAATCGACGCTGCATCGGGCTGTCGAGCAACACGGAGGCGAAAGCCAGCAGGCTCATGCCCTGGTGGTGCGCCATGAACTGCTGCACGGGCACACCGCCCGCGAAACCCGCAGGGCGGCCCGCTGCGGCATCGTTCTCCGCCGAGTCGAACAGCGTGTTGCCTGTGCTGGCGGGCACGCGGCGGGAGGGGGTGTAGTCGATCGCCTCGATGAAGCCACACGGGCCCATGCCACCGTCTGCGGCGATTCGCTGGAGGTTGCCGCAGGCGGCTCGCGGCGAGACGAGGAGCGCCAGGGCGCTGGCGTAGGGTGCGATCACGATGTCGTCGGCCAGCCCGCGTTTCAGGCCCAGACCTGGCACGCCGAAGGCCCGGTATTGGTAGTTCATCTGCACGTCGCGGGCGTTGTAGCCCGACTCCGAGATGCCCCATGGCACCCCGCGCTGCGCCGCGTAGCCGATCTGGCGGTGCACCGCCGCGCGGCAGGAATGATCGAGAAGCGTGCCGCTCCAAGAGGGCATCACGAGCATCGGCATCAGGTATTCGAACATCGAGCCGCTCCACGAGAGCAGCGTCGGTGCGCCGTCGGCGGTCGTCAGGAGACGGCCCAGCGCAAACCAGTGATCCTGATCGAACTGGCGGCGGGCGACGAGCACGTAGCTCGCCAGACGGGCTTCCGAGGCCAGCAGGTCGTAATAGCCCGCGTCGAGCCGATGCTCGGTGGCATTGAAGCCGATGGCGAAGAGCCGTCGCGACGGATCGTAGAGAAAGCGGAAGTCGATATCGCTGAGTGCCCGGGCGGCTGCCGCAAGTTGGCCGAGTTCGTCGCGCCGCTCACTGGCGTGAATGGTCGCGGCCTCGAGCGACGCATGCAGCAGCCGCAGCCAGCGCGAACAGGCAGGGGCATCGACTGAATGGTTGGTGTCGTTGGCCCGTGCCACCTCCTCGACAAGCGGCAGCACCGTCTCGGGCAGGCTGGCGATCTCGCGCAGCGTGGGGCTGCCATTGAGGTGGTCCAGCATCCCGCGGAGCCGGGCCGCCCGCGGGTGTGACTGGGCAGCGACCCGCTGCCAGAAATGCTCGGGGGGTGGGGGCAGCGTGGTCCACGGTGCGAGATGATGGAGTTCGGCGAGCTGGTCGGCGGCGGTGTGGATCACGGCCTCCGTCCACCAGCGGCATTCGGCGTCGGCGTCGGTGAAGTGGCCGCGGGTTGCCGCTCCGGCCGCGATCAGGCGGGGCAGCACTGCGGCCGCGCGGGCGACCGTGACAGGCTCCCGCAGGAGGCCATCGGGAAGATCGGGCCAGCACGCCGCCGCAGCGGGATGCCGACCGCGACCGGCGGTCGATCCGTGCTGGGATTCCGCAAGGACGCGGAGCGTGTCCTCGAGGCCGGCAAAGAGCCGTGGCGGCAGGACTGCCGCGTCCCGCAACTCGTCGAGGCCCCCGGCGAGCACGATCAGGCTGCCGACAAAGTTGCCGCTGTCGACCGTGGAGACATACCGCGGGGGAAGCGGCGCAAGGGTGTGGATGTCGTACCAGTTGAGCAGGTGACCGCGGTGCCGTTCCAGGCTGCCGAGCGTGTCGAACGTGTGGCCGACGCGGCCGACGAGCCGCGAGACGGAGCACCAGCCAAAGTCGCAGGCAGCCAGATCGGAGAGCAACGCCATCGCGATGTTCGTAGGACTGGTGCGGGCAGCGATGACCAGCTCACCGTTCATCTGCACGTTGTCGGGTGGGAGCCAGTTGGTGTGGGCCGTGACGTATTCCTCGAAGTAGCGCCAGGTGCGTCGCCCCGCGGTGGCCAGGAACTGCTGGTCCTGTGCGGAGAGCCGAGTGGTCCGTGGTGGCAGTGGCAGACTGATCCACCAGGCGACGAGCGGTGCGAGGAGCCATGCCAGAAGCCACGGGGACGCCGCCACGAGCATGTCGGGCCGGCCGGACACGATGAGGACCGTGGCCAGAAACGCGGCCGTCAGTGGGGCCCCGCCAATCGCGCGGATGAAACCGGGCAGATCATCCGCCGCGGTCCGCTCGGTGTCGGCTGCGGTTCGCCATTCCAGCAGTCGGCGATGCGTGAGCAACATCCGCACGAGTGTCCGCGCGATGGCGTCGATCGCGAGGCCCGCCTCGTAGGGCAGCATGGCGAGTTGGAGCAGCCCCTGCATCAGTGGCCTCGTGGCCGACTTCGCGGCTTCGAGCAGGTGTGTCGTGAGCGGAACGTCGTAAGGCTTCCGCAGAAAGTCGAGCAGGCAGGCCAGCAAGGGCGGCAAAAACGCCGCCATCACGACCAGCCCGGCAGCGGCCATGGCCAGCCGTAACGAGCCCGACAGCCAGGCCCCGACGAGCAGGCCGAGCATGGCCGGAGGCACCAGGCTTCTCCGAAGGTTGTCGAGAATTTTCCACTGGGACAGGGAAGACAACGGGTTCTTCACCGCCGCCACGCCATGATTCGGGACGTGTGGCAGCAGCCACCAGAGGATCTGCCAGTCGCCACGTATCCAGCGATGCCGTCGCCGTGCGTCGGCGAGATAGCTCGAGGGATGATCCTCGTGCAGCACCACGTCGCTCTCCAGTCCCGAGCGGCAGTGGCAGCCTTCGAGCAGGTCGTGGCTGAGGATCGTGTGCTCGGGCAACACGCCGCAGCAGTGCTCGAAGGCATCGACGTCGTAGATGCCCTTGCCGACGAAGGACCCCTCGTCGAAGAGGTCCTGGTAGAGATTGGAGACGACCCGTGTGTAGGGATCGATGCCTGGTGTGCCCGAGGTGAGGCGGCTGAACCGCGACCGCTGTGCGCTTGGCAGACTCACCGCCACACGAGGCTGGATGATGCCATGCCCGGCTGCGATGCGGGGCAGCGTGGGGTGGGGCACGGGGCGGTTGAGGATGTGCGCCATGGCGCCCACCATCTCGCGGGCGGCGTCTCGGGGCAGGTCGGTGTCGGCATCGAGCGTGATCACGGACCGCACCTGCAGCAGGAACTCGCCGTTTCCGGCCACATGGGAGAACCGCCCCGCGGGGCCTGTGAGAGTCGCGCCGCGGAGCACGGCGTTCAAGTCGGCGAGTTTGCCGCGCTTGCGTTCGTGGCCCATCCAGACGCCGTCGCGGGCGTTCCACTCGCGGCTCCGGTGCAGCAGTAGGAAGTGGTCGTGGCGATCGTCCGCATAGCGTCGATTGAGCGCGTCGATCCCGGCCACTGCCTGCCGGATCAACGGCTCGTCGGCCGGCTGGGTTTCCACGGCGGCGTCGGGCAGGTCGGAGAGCAGAGCGAAATGGAGGTTCGGATCGCGATTGGCGAGAAAGCGGATCTCCAGGCCTTCGAGCAGCCGATCGACAGTCGCCGGATCGGTGAGCATCGCGGGTATGGCGACGATGGTGCGCTGTTCCGGAGGAATGCCATCGCTGAAATCGAGCCGCGGCAGGGGGTGCGGTCGGACGACGAGCGTCGCCGCCCAGGTGACGAGGCCCACGGCCAGGTGCAGGGCGACCAGCAGCAGGGGCACGACGAGGAGCCACGACCGTCCTGCGGGGCCGGCCGCCTCCAGAAACACGAGCACACCGGCGGCGGTCAGCATCGTGGTGGCCGCCAGCAGCAGTCCGAGCGTGCTCTGCTGCGCTGCCGCGATGCATTTCCGCCACGGCGCAAACCAGGCGGCCACCCCCACGAAGCGACAGCCAAGGTCCTGCATGAGGCGGTCGCGGCCCGTATCGACCAGCCAGTAACCGACGTGTGACTCACGGCTGGGGGAAGTCTGCGTGCCGGCGACACTCGACTCATGTGCGAGTGCCACGATCCGCTGGGCGACCTCCTCTTCGGCTCGCCCCGTCCGTCGAGCGATGGTTTCGACGCAGGAGCGGTAGCGGTTGCGCGTGGCGAAATCCGTCCGGCCATAGACGCCGGCCGGATCATTGACCAGCGTCTGCTCCACGATGCTGTGGGAGGCGACGAAGTCACGCCAATCGTGCACCGCGAGGAATCGCAGGCTGCCGATGCTGTTGCCGACCGACACCTGATTGGCGGCCTGCGCCTGTCCTTCTGCCAGCACCATCTGTTCGATCGAGAGTCCTCGCCCGGCGAGGCAGTGCTCGAGCCACGTTCCGGCCAACGTGAAGGCAGGCGAGTGGCCCTGCAACGTCCTCGTGAACTCGGCGAGGAAGGCGCCGGACAGGGGAGGGGAGGCCCGCGTCATGTCGGCCAGGACGGTGACGAGGTCGGCGGGCCGCTTCTCCGCGGCCTCGAGCATCCGATCGGACCAGTCTGCCGCGATGTCGCGCTGGTGTCGGGCGGTCGCGAGCCGCTGGGCCACGCGGCGGAGATTCTCGATCAGGGCGAGCCTCAGCATGAGCGGCATGGCCCAGAGTTCGCCGAGCGTGAGTGGGCAGACCGACTGGTAGGCGGCGATGAAGGCGTCGAGCGCCGCCGCTTCGACGCGGCCGTCGGTGTGGGCGATCAGCTCCATCGCGATGCGGTAGGTCCGCGGGCAGTCGGCGGCGAGGGCGGGCAACTGGTCGAGGTAGGAGCGGGGCAGCAGCCTACGGGTGGAGTGGATCTGCTCCTCAAGCAGGTAGAAGTTGTCGAGCAGCCACTCCGACGCCGGCGCGATGCGTCTGCCCCGCCGGGTTGCAGCGGCAAGCAGTTCGTAGGTTTCAACCAGCACCCGTTCGTTGTCGGCCAGTCGCGTGAGCAGTCCGCCGGACGTGCGGTGCCGGGTGAGGCGATGCGAACTGGCCACCGTGCGGGCGTGCCGCTGCAGCTGCTCGGTGGAGAAGAGTTCCCCACGCAGGGGCCGTTCGCCGGCAAGATCGCGATCACCGCGCAGCGGCAGACCGTCGTCCATCGCGGCGAATGGCGTTTCGAATTGTGTGGCGTCCTTGTCCGTGATGATCCGCGGCATGAGCCGGCGGACCATGTCCATCAGTGATGGAACATGCACGGTTGGGCTCCGAGAGTGGCGTGCTCCCTAAAGGAACACGGCCACCACCACTCTTGCACCGGGACGAACGAAAAGCCAGTGTCGGTCGGAGAGGCATGGATGGGAGTGTGGCACGGAGGCATGGTTTTGCCCGCCTCCCAGCGGGTCGCGGCCCTGGCGATCAGGGTGGCATCCTGGGGTCGCAAGGTGGGTGACACACGTGTTCTTCAGCGATGCAGCCCCAGCAGCCGTGGCTCCGAGGCCGCCGAGTGCATCCACGAGCTGCTCAGGTGGCTGCGAGGAACGGCGTTTTCATCCGGCTGTGATTGGTTGTGTTCCCGTTTCCTGCTTCTCAACCACCGCTACGAGTTCCTCGAGCGGCATCGCTTGTCCGTAGAGGTATCCCTGGGCGTATTGGCAGCCAAGATCACGGAGATGATCGGCCTCGGCGGGCTCCTCGACTCCCTCGGCGACGATGATGAGACCGAGGTTTCTCGCGATGGCGACGGCGGTGTCGAGCACGGCCTTCATTCGGGCATCGCCCGATCTGATCCCCGCGATCAGCTCCCGCGGGATTTTTAACTCATCGATCGGGAGCTGGGAGAGCCGCATCAGGTTGCTGTAGCCGATGCCGAAATCATCCACGGCGACATGGACCCCCGCTGTTTGGAGCTCCGACAGATTCTCCCGCACCGTCCCATTCGTCGGCATCAGGCCCTCCTCGAGGATCTCGAGGGTGAAGGAGGTTGGGCTGGCGCCAGCCCCGGCGATCTGGGCGAGGATTTTGGCGGCATATCCCACGTTCGCGAGGATGCCGGGCGAGATGTTGAACGAAAATCGGAAATCCCCGTTCCGAAGCAGCGGCCCGATCCGCTGCCTGCCGGAAGCGAGGAATTCAGAGATGACCGCTTCGTCGATGACCGAGAGAGAGGCCGTCCGGATCAGGGCGTCCATGAATTCTGTCGCGGTGAGGACGGAGCCGTCCTTCTGGCGGAATCGCAGCAGCCCCTCCGCCCCGTGGATCCGGCCCGTCTCGAGGCTGACGATCGGCTGGAAGAGGAGGAAGAGGCTCTTCGTATGCACCGCCTCCTGAATCTCGCTGTCCAGGAGGCTCCGTTGTTTCAGCTCCCGGATAATGCTTTCATCGACCAGAAAGATGCCGCGTCGCTTCCCTTGTTTGGCCTGTCGGATGGCTTCCTCGCACTCGGCGAGGACATCGACCGTGGTGTCTCCGGGAATCTTCAGGATCACTCCCCCGATCGATGCCTCGACCGTGATGTCGAGGTTGCGGAGATGGAAAGGTCGCTCGAAGCAGTCTCGAATTCCCTTCAGCAGGGCGGGCATGTCCTTGTCCAGTCTGTCTCGGCGGAGGAGCAGAATGAATTTGTCACCCCCGAGCGTGCCGACCAGATCCTTCTCCCCGCAGAGACCGCTCAGCCTCCGTGCTGTCTCCACGAGGATCTGATCCGCGAACGGCGTCCCGTAGGTGGCATTGAGCTGTTTGAAGTGATCGAGATCGATCAGGAACAAGACCGTGTCGGGGGCCTGTGGATCGATCCCGGCGAGGGCTTCCTGGAGTCTCTCCAGCAGGAGCGGCCGTGACGCCGCCCCGGTGAGCGGATCGTGGGTGGCGAGCCGCCGGAGTTCGGCATTGAGCTGTGCCTGCTGCTCCTCGACCTGCCGCCGCGCCACGCGGTTGGACGCCTCCGCAATCGCCCTTTCGACGGCGCTGACCAGCCGTCCCGACATCCGGTCCTTGAGCACGAAGTCGGTGGCCCCCTTCTTGAACAGCTCCACCGCGGTGTCTTCGCCAACTGCTCCCGTCACGACGATCGCCGGAACATCCGGGCAGGCCTCCTTGGCCATGATGATCGCCTGACCCCCGTCGAAATCGGGCAGCTTGTAGTCGACCAGGATGAGGTCGGGAAGATAGTTCCTGAGCGCCAGCCGGTATTCCTCCCGCGTCTGGACCCGGTGCCAGACAAAGGCGAGCCGCCCCTTGCGGAGTTCCCGAACGACCAATTCCGCGTCGAAGTCCGAATCCTCCAGCAGGAGGATCCGGATGCTCCCGCCGGTGGGATTCATGGTTTTGTTCCCTTGAGAGGCGGTTTATTGAGCAGGAGCCAGTAGAGGCCGACCTCCCGGATGGATTTGGAGAAATTCTCGAACTCGACAGGCTTCACGATGTAGCTGTTGGCGCCGAGCTTGTAGGACTCGATCAGGTCGCTCTCCTCCTGGGAGGAGGTCAGGATCACGACGGGCAGGAGTCTCGTCCGTTCATCACCCCGAATC
>CAYSPN010000197.1:0-2283 GCA_964432895.1 uncultured Candidatus Kuenenia sp. | reverse complement strand
TCGAGTGGCACGCTTCGATGACGTATCTCCTGTCGACGGGCGTCCGCACCGTGTGCGAGGTGGGGCCCGGGCGGGTGCTCCGGGGCCTGCTCAAGCGGATCGATCGAAGCATCGCCAGTTCCGGAGTGCCCGAGTGATTTTTGGCTCGCGGCCTCAACGCCAGCCGGCTCACCTGTCGCGTGCTCAGTAATCCCCTCGCAACACGAACGAATTCCATCCACACACAGCTGGGAAGCCAATCATGACCGACAACAGCAATCAGCCAGCCTCATCTGCCGACGCGAAGACGGCCGCCTCACCCGTTCCGAAGCGGCTGCACGTCGACCTCTCCGGGCAGGTGGCGCTGGTCACGGGTGCCTCGCAGGGCCTGGGCCGGGCGATCGCCGAGGCCCTGGCCGCAGCCGGCGCGAAGGTCGCCCTGGTGGCACGAAGCGCCGGCAAACTGGCGGACGTGGCGGCCGGCATCCGCGCCGCTGGTGGCACGGCCGAGGAGTTTCCCTGCGATGTCTCCAAGGGCGACGAGGTGGCGAAAGTTGTCGAGCAGGTCGTCGAAAAGCTGGGCAGGCTCGATATCCTCGTCAACAACGCCGGCGTGACCCGGGACACGCTGCTGCCGCGGATGAGCGACGAGGAGTGGGATGAGGTGCTCACCACGAACCTTCGTGGGCCGTTTCTCTTCATGCGGGCCGCGAGCCGGCCGATGATGCAGCAGCGGTATGGGCGGATCATCAACGTGTCGAGCGTTTCCGGGCTGATCGGCAACCCCGGCCAGGCCAACTACTCCGCTTCCAAGGCGGGGCTCGTGGGCCTGACTCGCACGGTGTCGAAGGAACTTGCGGGCCGCAAGGTGACGGTCAACGCCGTGGCGCCTGGGTTCATCGCCAGCGACATGACCGCGGCGCTTGGCCCTGCCCTGCTCGATGAGGTCAAGAAGCGGGTGCCGGCCAAGCGGCTCGGCGAGGCCTGGGAAATCGCCGAAGCGGTGCTCTTTCTGGCGGCCCCCTCCTCTTCCTACATCACCGGACAGGTCCTGGTGGTGGATGGTGGGCTGATCGGCTGACAGTGCAGCTTTTGGGCCTGGAATACGGATTCCCTTGCTCACGCTTCGGGCTTTCACGGGAAGCCCGTGTTCATCGAAGCCCGCGGCACAAGCAAGGGAATACGCGCGTCGGCAGGAAACGCCGCCTGTCGGGAGGGCCGTGGGCGGTGCCGACGCTCTTTTTCCCGGTATGGACATTTCTGGTCGGCAACGGTTATATCTTCCCTGAATCCCCTGAAGGTCGTCGCCGTCTCAGGTGGAACAGGGCTTTCTCAGCAGGCTTTTTCAGAGGAATTTTCAGGCGGTTTTTCGCGTCCGGTTGTCAGGAGGATTCATAAGGTGGCTTCAGTTCAAGAACGAGTGATCGACATCGTCGCGTCCCAACTGGGTGTGAGCAAGGAACAGATCACCCCTGAGACGTCGTTTATCAATGACCTCGGGGCCGATTCGCTCGACACCGTCGAGTTGGTCATGGAACTCGAAGAAGAGTTCGAGATCAACATCCCTGACGATGCGGCAGAGAAGATTCAAACGGTCGGTCAGGCGGTCGAGTTCATCGAGAAGCATCAGGCCTGATCCCCACCTTTTCAGCTTGGCAGAGGCCGGCCGAAGGCCGGAGGGCGGTTGCGCTGCATGAAGCGACGCGTCGTGGTGACAGGGCTGGGCGTCGTCACCTCGTTAGGCAGGGCCATTGACACCTTCTGGGATCGGATTCTGCGCGGAGAGAGCGGCGTCGGGCCGATCACGCTGTTCGATGTGTCCGGTTTCCGGGTGCAGTTTGGTGGCGAGGTGCCGTGGAATGCGGAAGGTGAGAATATTGCCAACCCGAAGGAGTTGCGGAGGCTGGATCGGTTCACGCAGTTCGCCATGGCGGCGGCTGCCGACGCCGTCAGCGACTCCGGACTCGATTTCTCGAAAGAGGATCCCTTTCGCTGTGGCGTGGTGATCGGGTCTGGAATTGGCGGGCTCTCCGAGTTTGAGTCACAGCACGAACGGCTGCTGCACAAGGGGGTCGACAAGGTCTCCCCGTTCACCATTCCGAAACTGATGGTGAACTCCGGCAGTGGCCACGTATCCAGCATGTATGGCATCAAGGGCCCGAACTTTGCGGTCGCCACGGCATGCGCCAGTGCCGCCAATTCGATCGGGGAAGCCCTGCGATCCATCCAGTATGGCGACGCCGACATCATGGTCGCCGGGGGGAGTGAGGCGGCGCTGACGCCGATGGGTCTGGCCGGGTTTCA
>CAYSPN010000196.1:0-2714 GCA_964432895.1 uncultured Candidatus Kuenenia sp. | reverse complement strand
CCCGAATCGGATACCGCGCACCGCCCCCATCGCTCCTCGAGCGAGCAGACCTCGGCGTAGGCGGCCGCCAATTGCTCATTGCGGCGGACCACCGTGGCCACGCGGGTCATGAGATTGCCCAGTTGCTGATGGAGGTCATAGGGATTTTCGTCGCCAGCGGTTCGCGCGAGCAGGGCGTGGTGACGCTCCTCCTCGCGGCGCAGCCCCGACTCAAAGAGCCGCGACGACTCCTCCGCAGCCTTCTTGCCGCCGGCATCGAAGCCAGCGATCACGCCCGGTGCACAGAACAGGCCACTGAAGATGCAGGAAAGCAGCGAGTTCGCGCCAAGCCGGTTGGCACCGTGATACTGGTAGTCGCACTCCCCGATCGCATACAGACCAGGAATGTTGGTCTGCTGGTTTCTGGGCGAGCCCTCCACGAGGCCTCCGGTGCTGCTCTTCTGGTAGTCGACCCACAGCCCGCCCATGGAATAGTGCACGGCCGGGAAGATCTTCATCGGCACGACCCGTGGATCGACGCCCTGGAACTTCTCGTAAATCTCGAGGATGCCACCAAGTTTGCGGTCGAGCGTCTCCCGAGGAACATGCGTGAGATCGAGGTAGACGCACAGCCGATCCTTCTCGACCGACAGCCCCTCGTTGGTGCAGATGTCGAAAATCTCGCGGGTGGCGATGTCGCGAGGCACGAGGTTGCCATACTTCGGATAACGCTCTTCGAGAAAGTAGCTCCGCTCCGCTTCCGGAATGTTGCGGGGGTCGCGGGGATCATGCGGGGTTTTGGGCACCCACACGCGGCCACCCTCGCCGCGGGCGCTCTCGCTCATCAACCGCAGTTTGTCGGCCCCTGGAATGGCAGTCGGGTGCACCTGGATGAATTCACCGTTCCCATACCAGGCACCCGCCCGGTAGGCCCGGCTCACGGCGCTGCCAGTGCACACCATCGACATCGTTGAGCGGCCGTAGATCAGCCCGCAGCCACCCGTGGCAATGATGACCGCATCGGCCGGGAAGGCGCGGAATTGCATGGTGACGAGGTCCTGGCAGATCGCGCCCCGGCACCGGCCCGCATCGTCGAGCACCGGCTCCAGGAAGTCCCAGAACTCCCATTTCTTGACCTTTCCCTCCACCTCCCAGCGGCGGACCTGCTCGTCGAGCGAATAGAGCAACTGCTGGCCCGTCGTCGCGCCGGCGAAGGCGGTCCGCTTGAAGAGCGTGCCGCCGAAGCGCCGCTGATCGCGAAAGCCCTCAGGGGTGCGGTTGAAGGGCACGCCGAGCCGGTCCATCAGGTCGACGATCCGCGGCCCCCAGTCGGCCATCTCCTTGACTGGCGGCTGATGCTGCAGGAAGTCACCGCCGTAGACGGTATCGTCGAAGTGCTTCCACTCGTTGTCGCCCTGCTGCCGCGTCAGGGAATTGACGCTATTGATGCCGCCCTGGGCGCAGACGCTGTGCGAACGCTTCACCGGCACGAGACTGACCAAGTCGACGTTCACGCCGAGTTCGGCCAGCCGCATGGTCGCGGAGAGGCCGGCCAAGCCGCCACCGATCACGAGGACTCTGGGTTGTGCCATGATGCTCGGGCTCCTCACTAAGGTGATCCGGGGATTGGTCAGGCTCCTGGCCGCGGCTGGCCATCCACAGGCAACTGGCCGCCTTCCATCATCCGCTTCACGTCATCCATGCGATTCTCGATCGCGCGGGCCTGTTCGACATCCACGCTCCGCAGACCACCCAGCGCCCCGAGGCCCGCTCCGCCCAGCAGCACGCCGACCGCGATGCTGATCCAGTTGGCCCGTCGCATGGCGGCCGGGCTCGTCCACAGGCCCCAGGTGATGCCGAGTGTCCAGAGGCCGTTTGAAAAGTGAAACACGGTCGACAGGACGCCCACCGCATAGAGAATCGACACCAGAAGGGGCCGCAGGGCAACCGCCGCGGAACTCGTCGCATGGTGTGGATCGAACTTGCCGCCACCAAACGGTGTGCCAAGCCAATGCAATTGCGTGATGTGCCAGATGATGAACACGAAGGCGATCATGCCGGTCGCCCGCTGCAGCGTGTAGCGCACGTTGCCGACATAGGCGTAGGAGCCGACGTTCGGCAGGCCGTTGGCGATGATCACGAACCCCACCACCGCATGGAAGAGCATCGGCAGGAAGATGAACGCCCACTCGATCGGCACGAGCAGCGGCCCCAGCGAGTGGATCATGTCCACGCGGGACTGGAACGTGCCCGGCCCGGCGAGCACCGATGCATTCGTGAGCAGGTGAACGACCAGGAAGGCGCCTACCGGAATGAGCCCCGCCAGCGAAAACAACCTGTAAATCAGAAACTGGTGACGGGCCAAAAATGACGGGGGTGAGTCGTTCGCGGTCACAAACTGCCTCGCTGCACTGAGTTCGACACCGGATCCGATGCCGGCGGTTCAACCACCGGGGCGGGGCCGCCGCCAGCAGAAGGAGTATAGATTTGTCGCGACGTGCGGCAACGGCGGCACCGCATTTGGCGGACGATTCATCTGATTTTATACTTCAGGGGCAGTGATCCGACCGGTAGCCGGTGTGCGGAGAGCCGTTGGTGGTGAATCCAGTTCCTCCCTCCACGAACCAGAGTCTGCCCGGGCACCTTGCCGCCGGGTCCGTCCTCGAGCACCTCCCGGACGGCATCGCGTTGGTTCGCGAGGACGACACCATCGTCTGGTCGAACGGTCTCCTGGC
>CAYSPN010000195.1:0-5925 GCA_964432895.1 uncultured Candidatus Kuenenia sp. | reverse complement strand
GGTCGGCGCAGTCGAGGCCGCGGAGCCGGCGCCATTCGCCGACGGCGTCCGCTGGAGTTCGGGGATCGGCTTCAGCGACGGGGTCGGCGACAGTGTCGGCGGCGTGGTGGGCTGAGGCTGCAACGCAGCGGGCGCGGGCGCTGCGTACGTGCCGCTCTGCGGCACGATCGGCTGTTGGAAGGTTGGCTGCTGATACACCGGCTGTTGCACGCCCTGCTGCGGCACCATGGCGGGCGCCATCGCCGGGGCAGCGATGTTTTGCGGCTGGCCAGGCTGGATCAATTGTTGGGGCACATCCGCTCCGGCAGCGCCCCAGGCCTGCGGGGTCGTCTGCACGGTCGAAGCGAACGGACTCGTCACCGTGCCTGCGGTGGCGGGCGTCATCATCGGGGCCGCTGCCGCTCCCGGCACGCCGTAGGCTCCCGGCGCTGAGTATCCAGGCTGCATCTGCACATATTTGGTCGAGTATACCGCCCGGTACTGCGTCACCGGCACATTGACCGGTTGCTGCACGTACTGGGTCACCTGCTCCATGCACTCCCGCGAGCATCCGGTGCAGGGATCAATCTCACTCGAAGGCTTGTAGCTGGTGACGGGCACGCACTGGTACTGCGTCCGGTAGGTGGTTTCGGGCACATAGCTCACTTGCTGCACCGGCACGACAACCGGCGGCGGCGGTGCAGGGATCGGCGCGGCGACGGGTGCGATGATCGGCGCAGGGACCGGAGCCACGGCATACGCCGCGGGCGCCTTGCGGCAGCCCGCGAAGAGTTCGGACAGGCAGCACTGTGCCTCGCACGCAGACGGCATCATGCATGCCGTACCGCCTGCCAACAGCACGACGAAGAGGGGACGCCGAATTCTCATCTCACACTCCTGAAGCTCGGTGGGCCGATCAGCCGGTCACGCCGGCCCGATCACCATCTTCCCTAGCCTAGGTTGCGCTCTGGTGCGCCTACGTAAGAAAATCCGCCTATGAATTCATAAATTTCGTGACGGCCGCCGTCAGAACCGTCACTGCCGTCAGGACTGGCACCCCAGGCCCCACGGACGCGGCGTCGGCGTGACTCAAACCGGTCATAGAGTTCGTACAGCGACTCGCGAAGATTGCCCCCATGGCTGGCGAACGCCGCCTCGATGTCGGCCTCGCAGATCAGCGCTTCGTACCAGCACGCGTGATCCGGCAGGCTGCGGACGATGGCACTCAGGAGACTCGCACTCGTGCCGCACCGCGTGAGCTCCGGCATGCCGGTTCCACGGTGCGACGTCACGAGGAGCCCGCAACCCGACAGGCGGGCGGCCAGACGCAGTAGGACGCGGATGGCCGGACCAATGGATTCCCAGCTGTCGATACAGATCGTGTCACCCGCCGCCGACTGACGGATCACCATCCAGGCAGCCAACGCGTCCCGCCACGATTGCAGGCGAATCCGTGACGATCGACCGCCGCAGCGTTCGATCGCGTCGGCCAGATGCACCAACAGCGTCGACTTCCCGCTGCCGTGAGGCCCCACGATTGCCGCCGTGCCGCCTAGGCCCTGCAGCCGTCCGAGCAGCCCTTCGATATCGACACATCGACCCGCGCCATCGAGCGGCTCGATGCGACCGGGCCGCGTGAATCGCGTTGAAAATGGATTCGACATCATGGCGGCCGTCCGTCAGATCCTCGAGGCAGGAAGTCGGGCTGGAGGAATCCGTCCGAGGACGAACACGTGTTCCGAGACGAAGTCGCGGGAACCGTCGAAGAAGAGCCGCACCCGCACGCACCAGCGGACCTTGACGATCAGGCCTTCGTACGAGAGCGGGCTCTGGGGCAAAGGCGTGGAAAATGCTCCGGCCGTCAACGCCGGTGGCATCATCGCACGGTCTGTGATCCGTTGAAAGAAATGCACGCCGAGATCCTCCTCGCCCTTCCCCTCGGTATACCACAGGACGGAGTGCTCTATCGCACGGATGCGTTCGCCATCGCAGCCCTCGATTCGGTAGCGGACAGCGAGCTGATCACGGGGCTCATGCTGACGATGCGGCCTGTCGAACTGGACGTCGACTCTCGGCATGGATGGACCGCGTTCCGCTGCCTTGTTCATCGTGACACCTCCGTCGAACGCGAGGCATCACGGGACGCCACACGTCGAGAGGGTGGCTCCGGCACCTCGGCATCGGGAGGAAATACCACGACGGGAAAAATGCGGGAAAACTCCGGCCAGCGTTCGGGAGTGCCGCGCACAACAAGCCGCCAGCGGACAGCGTTATGGGCGGATGTGAACGAATGCATGGAGTCCAGAGGAATCTCGACCACCGCCCTCGCTTCGAACCGGGAATGGGGTGCCGCGCTGACGTCATGAAAACCTGCCACCGGCTGCTTCCAGACAACCGATCGCTCGGTGCGGGTGTCAGTCCCCTGCCGGAACGTTGCCTGTTCCTCCAATTCGAGCGACAGGGTGAGCGATTGAATCGTTCCCGTGCCTCCCTGCGCAAGCAGCACGTCGTACCGCCGACCGGGGAGCAGCGGATGATCTGAAATCTCAAGTTGTGTCGGACCGACCGCCGTTGCGAAGATGAGGCTCCTGACGAACAAGACGACGCCACCGATACCCACGCCCAGAAAGGGCACCAGGAGGGCGAAGAGCCACCAGTCGATCCTGCCGCCAAGCAGGTCCAAACCGGCCCCCACGGCGAGCACGACCACGACGGCGTTCCAGAGGAGTGCGAACAGTCCGAAACCCACCAGGGTCCAGTTCTCGGGGCTTTCGATCGGCAGCCGATACCGCAAGATTGTGCCCGGCGAATTGACCAGATCGTCCCACACAGGAACGGCCGGATAGCCGGGTGCCGCCAGCGCTGGCTGGGCCAGCGGATCGAGCAACTCGGAAAGTCCGACAGATGCAGCCCGGTGTTCCTCCGATTTCCCCCAGGCACGCAGGCCGCGGACCAGGCCCGATCCACCGATGAGCACGAGGGCACCTGGCAGCAAGAGCGACAACAGCCATAGCCACCAGCTATATCCCCGCTGCAGCACCACCGTCTGCGGCGCTGATGGGTCATACCAGCAGGGGGTCTCGTCGCCGAGATTCCATTCAGCCAGACGACGCAGCGCCGCCTCGCGGTCGGTCGTGTTCTCGGCAGATGGGCCGTGACTCCATGACTCACGCACGGTCCCGTTGGCCAGATAGCGCACACGCAGGCAGGGACGCCAACTCGTGATTACCGTCGCCGGCGGATCGGCCACGGTCGTCCGGGCCAACCCCTTGGCAAGAATCATGCCTCGGCTTTCGCGGAACTCATGGTTGATCCGCCACTCCGGCGCAGCCACTCCCGACACGAGCAGCGCGCCGAAACAAAGGCCGGCAACCAGCAGCGCACCGTGGAACAGACCGTCTCCGAAGACTCCCCATTCCCGGGAACCAGTCCGCCGATGGCCGCGCTTTTTTGCGTAAAATCGCGGCAGCCTCACGATCGATCTCCTGCGGGCCGACAAGTCAATGTCCACCTACGTCAAGCGTGATGCATGCCGCACCCCCGACGCTGCCCGCCTCCGCAACGCCTTCGTCAGGCCTGACTGCAGCTTTCCTCGCGGGCCTCTGCCCCCCCGGCAACGCTGCCGACCATGCCACGCAGGGATCGTGGCCCGCCGGCGGAGCCTGCCGGCAACGCGGGGCTGGTGCGATAAAATCCGATTTTTTCGAGGGCACGATACACCTCTTCCAACGTTTTCTCACCGAAGTTGGAAATGGAGAGAAGGTCGGCCCGAGTGCAGTTGAGCAGGTCGTGCACCGTAAAGATGCCTTTTTCCTCGAGGCAGTTGGTGGTGCGGACGGACAGTCCGATCTCAGCCGTGCTCATTTCGAGCTTCTCTGCCATTTCGTCCGACTGTGTCAGGTTCTTGTAAGGAATGCGGGGCATGGGGTCCCTCCCGTGCGACATGAATAATGCGATCCACCGGGCAGACGTGCCCGTAACGCGTGCCGCACGAATATAATCCAAATGTCCAAAAACCGGCTACCTGCGGACTGTTCGTGCCTGCGTGCCATCGCGGGGGCACACGGCCCTGACACCCCCCGAAACTCCCGTGCCCGCCCATCCTTCAGCACTTTCACTCGACTCGCTGAACCCGTCGCAGCGGCTTGCCGCCACGCATGTCGAGGGCCCGCTCCTCGTGCTAGCAGGGCCGGGGAGCGGCAAGACACGCGTCGTGACCCATCGGATCGCCCACCTTATCGCGGCGGGTGTCCCGGCTGAGCAGATCGTGGCGCTGTCGTTCACCAATAAGGCCGCCGACGAGATGCGTCGCCGCGTGTCCGAACTCGTCGGCCCGCAACCGGTCGAGATGGGAACATTTCACCGTTTTGCCGCCCGCCTCCTCCGCCGGCACGCCCGTCTGGCAGGCCTCACGAGCGACTACTCGATCCTCGACCCCGATGATGCCGGCGCACTGCTCAAACGCGCAGCCAAAAAACTCGGGCTGTCGTTGACCCACACGCCAATCGATCGCGTGGCAGGGGTGATCAGCCGAGCCAAGAACGACCTCGTCACGCCCGAGTCGTTCGAGCCCCGCTGGGGCCGCCCGGTGGATGAAGTAGCCCAACGGGTGTGGCCCGTCTACCAGCAGATGCTGCTCGCGGCCAACTCGGTCGACTTCGACGATCTGCTCGTACACATTGCCCGCATGCTGATGGACAACCCAGACCTGCGGCGCATGCTCGACGCCCGACACCGCTGGATTCTGGTCGACGAATACCAAGACACCAACGCGGTGCAGTATTGCATCGTCCGCGGTCTCTCGATCGATAACCCCAACCTCGCGGTGACGGGCGACCCGGACCAGGCGATCTACGGCTGGAGGGGGGCGAGCATCCGCAACATCCTGGAATTCGAGCGTGACTATCCCGCGGCCAAGGTCGTCACGCTCGAACACAATTATCGCAGCACATCCAATATTCTCGGCACCGCCGACCGGCTCATCGCCCACAACAGCCGGCGGAAGCCGAAACGATTGATCACAGACGCTCCCCCGGGCCTGCCGGTCCGGATCGTGCTCGATGCATCCAGCCACGATGAGGCTGATCGCATCGCGGATGAAATCGCCGTCGCCCTGACGGGCGGCTCACGCACGCCACGGGATTACGCCATCCTGTTTCGCACGAACGCGCTGTCGCGGTCGCTCGAGGTGGCGTTGCGTGGTCGCGGCGTCCCCTACACGCTCGTGCGCGGGCTTGAGTTCTTCAAACGACGCGAGATCCGTGACGTGGTCGCGTGGCTTCGGCTCCTCAAGAACCCACGCGACGATGAGGCGCTGCTCCGGGTGGTGAACGTGCCTCCGCGTGGCATTGGCAAACAGTCGCTCGACCGGCTGATGTCGTGGGCAAGCGATCAGCGGGCCAGCCTCCTGGAAGCGGCCGCCGTGGCGTCGAGGATTCAGGGCATCTCGAAGCGATCCGCCACGGCACTTGTCCAGTTCGCGAGGCTCCACGGTGAACTGGCCGAGCAGGCAGGTGGGCCGACACTCAGTGTGGCCACCTTGCTCGATGCGGTGCTCGACAAGACGGGCTATCGGAAGATGCTCGCCGAAGATGGGGGAGACGAGGGCGGTGAGGATCGCCTGGCCAACGTCGAGGAACTCGTCACAGCTGCCCGGCAGTGCGACGAGTCATTCCAGCCGGAGGTCCCCGGCGACGATGCCCTGGGAGCGTTCCTGGAATCGACGGCCCTGGTGGCCGACACCGATGTCTGGGACCCCCAGGACAATCGCGTCTCGCTGATGACGCTCCACGCCGCTAAGGGGCTGGAATTCCCCGTGGTCTACCTCGTGGCGATGGAGGATGGCATCCTTCCCCATGAGCGCAGCCTCGATCATCCGGACCAGATGGAGGAGGAACGGAGGCTGGTGTTCGTGGGCATCACGCGGGGCCGGGAGGAGGTGCACGC
>CAYSPN010000194.1:0-1756 GCA_964432895.1 uncultured Candidatus Kuenenia sp. | reverse complement strand
CATCTGCTCGACCGCATCGCAGACGGCCTCGTCGATCCGCACGAGCGGTTTCGCCGGCCGCAGGAGCGCCGGATGAGGGTATTCGACAAGCGCGAGCGGGCCGATCGTGCTCGCAGGAGTCTGGGGGCTGTCTGCCATGGGACTGTGCGGAGGAAGGGTGTGGTGGAGGGAGGATTACGATGGAGAGAACGGTGCGGTGGATCGCAGATTGCGATGGAGGGAAAGGCGATATCGCTGCGTTGCTACGGTTAGCCCCCAGCATCATACGCCGCCGTGCTACATTTCGCAGGTATGACGCCTGCCGAACCAGCCCCGACAATATCCGACCCTGCCGCCCCGCGGTGGTTCGATCCCGCCGTGTTCCTCGCCACCTGCGGCGGACTGGGCCGAATCGGCTTTGCCCCCGGCACGTTCGGCGCGGCGGCGGGCGCGCTCATCGCGCTGGCCTTCGCCCGGCTGGGCCTGCCACTGGTCGTCGAGGCCGGCCTGCTCATGGCCATCAACCTGGTCGGTATCCCAATCTGCACACGGGCAGCCCGTGCCCTCGGCAGGGGAAAGGATCCTGGGTCGATCGTCTACGACGAGGCCGCGAGCGTGCCGCTGGCGGCTCTGGTCGTGCCCGCCGCGGCCCGGTCGCCGACGGTGCTGGCAGCCCTGTTCGTTCTGCACCGGCTGTTCGACATCACAAAGCCCTTTCCCTGCCGCCGCCTCGAACACCTGCCTGCCGGACTCGGTATCATGGCGGACGATTGGGGAGCGGCGGCCTACGTGGCCGTCTGCATCGCCATCGGCCGCTGGCTGGGCTGGCTCTGAAGCAGCCTCATCGCACCCGCGCTCTCCCGCCGCTCGAAACCATGCGTCTGCTGCTGATCGATCACGGGAGCTGCGACCACGACCACACCCGCGTGCATCGTTGCCGCGCGGGTCTCGGCCAACGAGGCATCACCGCCGCCGTCTGCGGCCCCTCGTCAATGCCGCAGCTCGAGCAGCAGCATGCCGGGATGTATGGCATCCACCTCCATGCGATCGCGGCGGCATCGCACCGCTTTCTGGCGGCGGTGCGGGAGGGCTCGGCCGAGTCGCTGCTCTCCGTCGTGCCCTCGCTCTCACCGCGGCTGCTGGGGCTGGTTCGCGAGACCGCGAGGCAGTTGATCGCCGAGGCGGTGGACACAACCGATCCCGACGTGATCTTCGTGATGCACGCCGGCATCCTCGCCGACTTGGCGGTGGAGACCGGCGCACCGGTGGTGGTGCATGTCGCAGAGACCGATCTCACGGCCGCCGCCAGCACGCCGCTGATGCGCACGCTCGTGGGCCGCGCAATCGGCTCCAGTGAGGCTGTGATCGCCGCCGACGCCGCTGCGGCCGACGCCCTGCGGGCGGGCTGGCTGGAGCCCGACGACACCGAGCCGCTCGAGGCCTGGCCCCTCGGGCCATCATGCGCGGAGCAGATCGCCTCCATCTGCCGCACGGCCCTCGCCCGCCGCCGAGGCTAGGCCTGCGCGAGCAGGCGGTCGATCTCGCCGGTGGTGACCGCGTGGGCGAAGTCCTCGAAGTCTCGATAGACGGCCCGGCTCGTCAGCTGGACCACCCAGTTGTGCACCAGCGGCGTGATCGCGATCACGGTGCGGCCGTGCTGGTGCGCCTCCCACATCTCAATGGCCGTCCCCATCGACGCTTCAGGCACGTAGGCGACCAGCAGGTCGAATTCCCGGCACATCTCGATGTGCCCCATAAATACCTCGCCCGCCCGGCG
>CAYSPN010000193.1:0-1534 GCA_964432895.1 uncultured Candidatus Kuenenia sp. | reverse complement strand
CTGAGTTGATCGGATCGTGGCTCGAACGACGGAAATGGCCCGGTGCCCCGGTGGGGTGCCGGCCCGGTGCCCGGATGGCACCCGCCCGCCGTGCAGCCCCGACAGGATGACGGTCGAAGCGTTAGGGATGACGCTGCCAGGTCCGTGCGTGCCATTTCGTGGCACCGCGGTTGTCTGCGTCGTGCCCTGCCGTTCGGTCGGTATTCCGTGGGGTGGCACGGGGGGAGGGATCCAGCTGAAAGCACTCGGGGGTCGGACTGACCACCACGTCGCCGGGCCGGTCGGCAGGATGCCGGCTTGTCGCTTTTTCAGAGGAACCTCATGGCTGTCAAACCCCTCATTGGCATCAACACCGACTACCGCTCCACCCGCAAGGAGCACGCCGCCCTCTCGTTCGTCGCGGCAGGCTACTACGACGGCATCACCGCCGCGGGCGGTATTCCTGTGATCCTGCCGCCGCTGGCCGATGAGGACGACGTTATCCGCCTCCTCGACCTGCTCGACGGCGTGGTGTTGGTGGGAGGGGCCGACCTCGACCCGCGTCGCGACGGCTACATGCCGCACCCGTCCGTGCGGCCGATGGACGCCCGTCGCGAAGACTTCGACCGCCTGCTGGCCAAGCACATCTGCGCCCGCCACATGCCCGTGCTGGCGATCGGCAGCGGCATGCAACTGCTCAACCTCACCGAGGGCGGCACGCTCTTCCTGCACATCCCCGAGGATCTCCCCAAGGCGATCCCGCACAAGGATCCGATCGATCAGTCCCACCGGCACGCCCTCGTCGTGGAGCCCGGCTCCGTGATGGAACGCGTCTATGGCGACGGTGAGATTCGCGTCAACAGCATGCACCACATGGGCATCGACGATGTCGCTGAGAGCTTCAAGGTGACCGCCCGTGCCCCGGACGGCGTGGTCGAGGCGATCGAGAGCGCCGTCGAAGGCTGGGTGGCGATCGGCACGCAGTTCCACCCCGAGGCCGAGACTGCCTCGGCGCTCGACGTGAAGATCTTCGAGGAATTCGTGATCGGCATCACCGGCGAAGTGCCCGAGATGCGGCTGGTTGCCTAAGTCAGGTCAGCCCGGAAACGTCACGCAGTAGATCTCGACGGCAGGCCCGTCGGTCGCACCACGCGGCCGGCGGGCCTGCTGCTTGATGATCCCAAGGCCCGCCGCGCGGGCGGCCGGCTCGAAGCCCGCGGCCTTCTGCCGACAGGGATCGGCGACAAGCGCGAGGCCGTCGGGCTTGAGCGTGCGGGCGATCACATCGGCGAGCGCCGTGGGATGGTGCGATTCGTAGAGCACGTCGGCCGCCACCACGCGGTCGAAGCGGCCCAGGTCGGTGGGGAGCTTGCGCCAGTCGAGTTCGCGTGTGGTGATCGTCTCGAGGCCGTTGCGGGCGGCGTTGTACCGCACGCCCTCCAGAGCCGGCGACTCATAGTCGGTGGCGGTCACGGCGAAGCCGGCGCGGGCGGCTGCAAGCGATGGCAGGCCCAGACCACAGCCGAGTTCCAGAAGGTTCTGCCCCGTGCCGTCG
>CAYSPN010000192.1:0-4612 GCA_964432895.1 uncultured Candidatus Kuenenia sp. | reverse complement strand
GAATCGACCGGGCGAGACTCTCCCGACTCGAATCCGACCCTCACGCGAATCCCACGATCGAGACGCTCAACCGCATCGCCCAGGCCCTCGGCGTGGAAGTCCGGGTTGCCATCGTCGATTCTCCCCCCTGACGGGCCGTGGAAAAGGGCATCCAGTGGCCCTGAGGCCGACCCCGGGGCCACTGGAGGATCCTCCAGTGACGGGCCCCCGGCCGCGAGCTAGGTTCGTGGACATGCCCGGGAGGTTGGTTTTCCGGCAGCACGCCGTCGCGGCGCGAAGCCACTCCATTCGTGATCATTTTCATCAGGTTCCAGGAGGGGTCTTATATGAGCAGGCAATATCTTTCACTCGTTCTTTCAGGCCGTGCTTCAGCGGGCCGTCGCGGGTTCACACTCGTGGAACTCTTGGTCGTGATCGCGATCATCGGGACGCTTGTGGGCCTGCTGCTTCCTGCGGTGCAGGCGGCCCGCGAGAGCGCGCGGCGGAGCAGCTGCGCGAACAACTTCAAACAGCTTGGCGTGGCCTTGCTCTCGTACGAGTCGGCACGGAAGACGCTGCCGCCGTCGCGATGGGGGCCAGCCAGCTCGGTGCCGAGTTGGTACACGCAGTCGGCGAGCAACACACCGGCGACCAGCAACGTGGGTTTTCTCAGCGGTTTCGTCGCCATGCTGCCCTACATGGAAGGCGCAGAGCTCTACGACCGCATCATGGGGAGTGGGTCGCCACCGCACGTCGAAACGACGACGTTCGCCTCCTATACCACCCAGTCGCCAGGGCTTCTGTGCCCGAGCGACCTGCCGCGGATCACAGACATCCCAAATCACCCGTGGGCTCAGGCAAACTACCTGTTTTCGGCTGGCGACCAGAGCTACGTGCAGAACGCCGACTGGTCGGTGGGCGGCTACAAGCAGCGCGGTCTTTTCGGGGCGAACAGCAACTGCCGGATCAGCGACATCACCGATGGCACGTCGCAGACGATCGCCATGTCGGAATGCACGCGGCCCGAGGGGAGCGGCGCCACGCCCGCGAACAACCTCACCGCGGCCTATGGCGATAAAACCTGGTATGCGAGTGACTGCAACGCGACGTGGAACGGCACTGCGTTCGTCAACGCCGCCAAGCTCAGGACACGCGACCTCTCTCCCGGGATGCGGTGGCACACTGGCTGGAACGGCACCGTCAACTTCACGACCAACCTGCCTCCGAACGGCCCCGTCTGCAATCAGCCTTGGGGCCAGCAGAACGGCGTCGTTCCACCCCGCAGCAAGCATAGCGGAGGCGTGCAGGCACTGTTCGCCGACGGTCGGGTGACGTTTATCAGTGAGAACATCTTTAGCGGCGATCTCGCCGCCTGGCCGACGCCGGCCAACAATCCCGCGGCTGCCGCGGGAACCTATCGCACGCGGGCCGACAGCCCGTATGGCGTCTGGGGCGCGATGGGAACCAAGGCGGGCACCGAAAGGGTGAACATCCCATGAGCATCAGAAGCGGGACACCACGCGGCTGCTCTCAATACGGGTCGGCTGGCTTCGCGGGGACTGCGGCAGTGGCCGGAGTCCTCATCGCCAGCATGCTCGCGGGCTGCTCGCGGTATCGCGAAGATGAATGGAGCCGGCAGTGGCCGCCGCGGTTTCCGACGAGTGGCATCGTGACGCTCGACGGCGCTCCGGTGGAGGAGGCCGTCGTCACCTTCTCGATCACGCGGCCCGACCGCGACAACAAGGCGTTCACCGCCGTCGGCATGACCGATCCGCAGGGCCGGTTTGCCCTGCGAACGTTCCGGCCGGGAGATGGTGCGGTCGAAGGCGCGCATGCCGTGACGATTTCGAAGTCGTCGATGGACAAGGGCAGCCTCGTGCACGCAATCCCCACGCGGTACGCGCGGTTCGAGACCTCCGGTCTGACGGCGGACGTGACCGCAAAAAGTCCCAACGAGCTGCGGTTCGAGCTGTCTTCGAAGTGAGGCGATGGGAGCGACGTGACGAGAATCCTGATGCGAGTCGTCGCCGTCTGGCTCTCTGCAACGCTGGCCTGGTGCTGTGCTACTCCGGCATATGCTGGCGATAGCCTCCTTGCCAATGGCGACTTCGAGACGCCCTTCAAGACGGTCTCCGATCTCTACCGATCGTGGTCCGCCTGGGGGCTCGATGTCCCCCAGGTGGCGCCGGGCATGACCAGCGAGACGTCGAACGCGCACGGCGGCAAGGCCTGCCTACGGGTGCATCGGCCGGCCGACCCGCGGGAGTGGCGGGGCGTGCTCGTCACGCACCCCTTCAACAACGCGATCGAAACCCGCGACGCCACCCGCTATACGCTCTCCTTTTGGGCGCGGAGCGATCGGCCCGGGCCGATGCGCGTGGCGGTGACGTCCTACTCGCAGCTCAAGCCGCCCGTGGCCGGACCGCAGGTGCTCGACCGGCAGTTCGATGTTGGAGCCGAGTGGCATGAGTTTCAACTTTCCTTCGTGGCTGGCCGCGACTGCTATGCCGACGAGGCGCGGCACGTGCACTTCGCCTTCTTCCCGGCGGTGGGCGCGGGCCTCGAGCAGGACAGGACGCTCTGGCTTGACGACGTCGCCGTGACGGCCGCGGCCGCGGCCACAAGCGGCCTGATCAACCCGAAGTCGCTTGACGTGCCACCGCTGCCACTGCGGCTGGAGCCGGGGCCGACCCTCGACCTGCGAGTGCTGACCGCGGAGCGGCTGGGACCGCCCAATCGGCTCGTGGGCGGCCTGTCGATCTCGAGCCTCGGCCGCTGGCAGCCGGCGCCTTTCTCGAAGTCGGGTGAGTATGTGCTGCCCGAGCCGCTCGAGCAGGCCGTGCGGGAGATGAAGCTCCCGTTGACGCGGCTCTATGCGCTCGAGGAGGACGAGCCCTTCGGCTCCGCCGAGGCGGCCCTCGACAAGACGGCCTGGCTGCTCGACCGGCTGGGCATCCCGCGCGAGACGTCGATGATCGAACTGGAGGGCGTGCACGCCAACACGAAGCTCGCACCCGAGGCCTGGAGGCGGGCGGTGACGCATGCCCGTGAGCGAAAGCTCGGCTTCCGCCACTGGGAGATCGGCAACGAGGTCTATGTCTCGATCTGGAACGCCGGCGGCAAGGCGTTTGCATCGGCGACCGACTATGCCGACCACGTCGTCGCCGTGAGCCGGGCGATCAAGGAGGTGCAGCCCGACGCGCTCGTGGGCATCTCGGTGGAGCCGAGCCACATCCAGTGGGGCAACGCCGTGCTGCGGGACGCGGCGGGCCACTACGACTACGTCTGTCCCCACCTTTATGGCTTCCCCAAGATCGACGCGGGCTTCGAGGCGACCGTGATCGGCAACAACCACCAGCGGCTGGCCGACGCCCTGCGGCTCCGGGCATTGCTGAAGGCCTACAATCCCAGCCGCGACGTCTTCATCTACGATTCGGAATGGGGCCTGCACACCGCACCGCCCGGATCTCAGGCCTGGCAGGTCGCCCGCAATGCCGATGCGGTCGGCACGCTCTATCGCGCGGTCCGCCTTCTCTACTACGCCCGCGAGAACGTCGTCGGAGGGGCCTCCGGCTGGACGCTCTTCAGCGGCAGCGGCAATCCGGGATTCCTGGTCCTCGCAGGCGACAAGCCCGAGCAACCATCGATGCTCTCCTGCCTGCACCGCCTCTTCAACGACCGCCTCGGCGACGACCTTGTGGCGATCGATGGGACGGCGCCGCAGTATCGTGATCCCGCGCGACCGGCCGACCCGGAGGTGCCGCTGACGCCGGCCATGGCGTCGATAGCGAAGGACGGCAGCCGGCTCGAGTTGATGGTCGTGAACGGTTCCGGGACGAGTGACGTGCCGGCCACGATCCACCTCCCCGACTTTACCGCAACCCGCTGTGACGCCCTGTTGCTCCATGCCGCCGATCCGAACGCCCCGCCGCTCCTCGTCCGCGAGCAGGACTTCTTGCGGCAACTGCCGGTGACGCTGGCGGCTGGTAAAGTGACGTTCAATCTCCCGGCCCGATCCGTAGCGTTCGTCACGTTCACACGGACCGGGTCTCCTTAAACGGCACCATGTTCCGTCGGGCGGAGGTGGCTCGAGCAGGCGGTTGCGGGTGACGCGGGCCCCGCCTACCTTGGAGGGAGGGTGTCGTATTTGTATCGTCGCTGTGACGTTGCCATGTCGCTTCTCTCACTGACGACTAGACCGATGACGAAGTGGGTCGGCCGGGCAGGTATCCGCTGCGTCGGCGCCGCGGTCTTCACGGTCTTCACGGTCTTCACGGCTTTGGGCCTGGCTGCCGATGTGTTGCCGCAAGACGTTGTACCGATCGCGGTGCTTCGCCGCGACCTGAGCGGTGAGCAGCGGCGGGTGCGAATCCGGGGCGTCGTCACCTGGCGGCGGAGTGCCGGCGTGATCGTCCAGGATGATTCTGCTGGCATCTGGATCGACGTCGCGAACGCGTTGGCGGCGGGGATTCTGCCGCCGGATGACTCTGAGCTCGCCAGCGCTGTGCCCGGTGTCGAGGTTGAGATCGAAGGGATGCTCCATCGGGGCGGGTATGCGCCGAATCTCTTGCCGACCGCCATCCGCACACGCGGCGCGGCAGTGGAGCCTGCCGCCCGTCCGCCCGATCGCGAC
>CAYSPN010000191.1:0-5819 GCA_964432895.1 uncultured Candidatus Kuenenia sp. | reverse complement strand
ATGGCCGGATGGTCCGTCTTCAACTCGGCGCGGTTGAACGGCTGGAAGTCGTTCGACCCGAAGTAGGCCTCGGTCATCTCGGCGAAGAACTCCGTGTGATCCGTGAGTCCGTAGTGCTTTGTCCGTGAGCCGTCAAAAAGGAGCGTGGACTGTCCCCGGCCGTCGGCCTTGAAGGCTTCCCAAGCGGCGACGATCCGCGGCTCGTCGAACCCGAGCACCTGATCGTGATAGGCGTGGGCGAGCTCGTGCAGCACCACCCATGGCTGCTCGTTCACGTTCCTTCGAGTAGCCACGTCGGCAGCCCGCGGCAAATGAACGCACCTTTCGAGATCGCGGGGATAGCCGTGGGATTCAAGCCAATCGCCACTGGGGTGATACTGCATGCTAGCGAGGTCGCCGCAGGAGGCGTCGAGGACGATCGTAACCTGCCTCAGCCTGTCGAGCTTGTCCGGCGGCACGACGATCCTGACGTCGGCCAGCTTCGCGGCGAGAAACGCGAGCGCCGCGCGGCCAGCCTCGTCGTCGGTGCCTCCGGGCAGGAGCCGTTCGTCGACCCGCACCCGAAAGCCTTCGATGGTTCGTTCCGCCCGCGATGCAGGCTGATCGGGCGATGCGGCGCGCGTGACGGCCGCTGTGACGAGGGAGACGAGGCACAAGAAGAGGAGGAGAGGACGCATCCTGGTATTCTACGAGGCCGACTGGCGACACGAGCCACGGCAGGCGTCTTCACGCCACGCGGGCGATCACGCACTTGAGATACTCGCCCTCGAGGCAGCCCGCGCTCACGGGATGATCCGGGGCGGCGCCGCGGCATTCGAGCAGCTGGATCGTGCGGCCCGATCGCTGGGCCACGCCCGCGAGCATGACGAGGAAATCCTCCCGCGACACGGCGCCCGAGCAGCTGTTGGTCACCAGGATGCCGCCCGGTTCAAGCAGCTCGACCGCCAGCCTGTTGATCCGGTGATAAGCCCGCATCGCGTCGTCGAGCGAGGCACGGCTTCGCGCGAACTTCGGCGGATCGAGGATCACCATGCCGAAGTGATCGCCTGCCGCCTTGAGCGCGGCGAGTTTCTCGAAGGCGTCGGCCGTCTCCACCGTCACGTTGGCGGCGCCGTTTAAATCGGCATTGGCTTTGGCCAGGGCCGTCGCCTTGGCGCTCGAATCGACGGCCAGCACGCTCCGCGCCCCGCCGCTCACGGCGCAGGCCGTGGCGAAGCCGCCGGAATAGCAGAACATGTCGAGCACCCGGCGGCCGCGGGCAAACCTCGCCGCCGCCTGGCGGTTGTCACGCTGGTCGAGATAGAAGCCGGTCTTCTGCCCCTCGGTGAGGTCGACGCCGAACCTCAGGCCATGCTCCGTCACGAAGATCGGGCCGGAGGGAGCGGCTCCGCGAACGAGCCGGTCGGGCAGGTGCAGGCCCTCGAGCTTTGCAAGCCCACGCTCCGCGCCACGGAGGAGAATCCCCTTCGGTGCCACGAGCGATTCGAGGGCGTCGCAGATCGTATCGAGCCGGTGCGACATCGCCAGCGCCGTCACCTGCACGGACAGCCAACTGCCGTAGCGATCGACGATCAGGCCGGAGAAGTCATCTCCTTCGCTGTTGACCAAGCGTGCGGCGCCGCCCGCGTCGCCGAGGCCGAGCGACTGCCGCAGCGACACCGCCGATGTAATCCGCGATTTCCAAAGCCCGTCGTCGAGACGAGTGGCGGCATCGAAGGCGTAGAGCCGCACCCGCAGTTTGCTCGACGAATTCCACAGTCCGCGGGCCACGAACGTGCCGTCGTGGGTGGCGAGATCGACCACGTCGCCATCGGCCGGCGTGCCGTCGACCCGAAGCACCGCCGTGTCGAGCACCCAGGGATGCCGTCCGAAGAAAGGCCGGGCTCGCTTGGGCTTGAGCACCACCGTCGCCGTGGGCAGGCCGGCCGCCGCAGACGGCTGGCTCAATGACTCAGGCATGCACGACCTGCTTGGCCGGGCCCGGCACCACGTGGGGAGCCGGCAGAGCATCGGTGCCCGGATCGGTCTTCAGCTTCCGCCGCCCTTCCCGGAGGGCCTTCTTCCGTTCGATCCGCAGCACGCTCCAACTGAAGATGGCGCCCAACGGCCCCGACAACAACGCCGGCATGAAGACGAGGTTGCCGACGAGCGCGATCGTGAGCATCGCCAGCATCATGTGGCCGAACCGCTGGGTCGGCCCAAACGGCGAGAGCGAGAAGACGGAGAGACCGATGCCGATCACGCCCCAGCTCTGATACATCGCACGAGCACAGCCCTTGTAGGCGAGCATCGTCGCCTGCTTGCGGTCGAGACCATCGGCGATCCCCTTGCGGAACCAGAGCATGAAGTGGACGACGTCGTCGACCGTCACGCCGAGCGCCACGCTCGGCGCCATCACGGTGCCGATGTCGATGAGCAGCGTGCCCGCGTCGAATGACTTGAGCAGGGCATGGGTCCAACCCACTCCACCGAATACCATCAGCGCGGGAAACGCGGCCGGTAACAGGAGCACGAGGCCGGCGGAGGCAGCACGACAGAGCACGATCATCACGACGACGATGATTGCAAAATCGTAGATGAAGCCGATGGTCAGACCGTCCAAGAGCGAGTGCTGGGCCTTGTAGACCAGCGGCACGAGGCCGGTGTAGTCGACCGTAACGCCCTTCACGCCCTCGGTTTCGAGGCCGGCGAGGATCGGGTCGATCTTCGACTGCAAGTCTCGCTTGAACAGGGCGTAGTCGACCTCCTTGGTCGCGCTGACGCGGGCGCTGATCCGCCAGAGTTCCTGCTGCGTGCCATCGGGCAGTTCTGCCTCCCGGAGATAATCGCCGGCGAGGAAATCCGCGCGGTGGGCGGTGAGCCGACGGTTCAGCACGCTCCGCTTGGTCCGCGAGCCGAAGCCGATGGCCCGAGCCGCGGCGCCGCCGATGCTGTCGCCATCGTCACCGACGTCGAGGCTGCGGCCGAAGGTGACGGTCGAGAGCGAACTACCGACCTCGTCGAGATCGCCAATCTTCTTCTGAATATCGCCGACCAGCTCCATCCGCTCCAGAAAGTTGAGCGGGCATGTCTGCTGATCGATCCGCACCAGGATTTCCATCGGCACGAGCGGGCCGAGGTGCTTCTCCAACCAGTGGTAGTCCTGCCGAATGCGGGCTTTCGAGGAAAACAACCGCATGAGCTGCACGCTGCTCTCGACCTGCGTGAGCCCATAGCCCACGCCAGCCATCACGAGCAGGCAGGCCGTGGTGACGAGGCCATTGTGCTCGGTGATCCACTGACCGACGCCCCACCACCGGCTCGACTCGACCGGCTTCCAGGCGTCGCTCGACTCATCCTCGGCGAGCTTGCCGAGCTTGAGCTTCGGCGGAAACAGCTCGAGGGCGGCCGGCATGAAGAAGACGAGAATCAGGAAGCTGACCACGACGCCAATGGCTGAGAAAATGCCAAACATCCGAATCGGCACCAACTCACTGACGGCGAGCGTCGCCAGGCCAATCGCGGTGGTGCCCGTCGCCAGCGTGAGCGGCAGGAGCGCGTGGTGCACCGCCCGCCCCGGGGCGCCCTCCACCACGCCGGTCTCGGCGAGCTGGTCTCGGTAGTAATTGGCGAGGTGGATCGCGCCGCTGGTCGTGGCCACGTACACCAGCGACGGCATCGTCAGCAGAATGGCGTCCACGGGATAGCCCGAGTACCAGACAACCGCGAGGCTGGCGAACATGCTGTAGACGCCAGACGCGAGCACCATCGCCACAAGCGTCTTGCTCTTGAGGCTCCACCAACTGACGATGAAGCCGACTACGAGCGACAGGCCGAAGAGAATCGTCACGCTCGTCTGGCCGGCACGGTCAATCGACACGTTGTCGACAGGGGGGCCGCCCATGTGCAGCGTCGGCTCAGGGATCCCGCACTCCCCGGCGGCAACGTCCTTGATCAGATCGATGGCCCCGTGCAGGTTGGACCGGGCCGCATCGGAGAGCGTCAGCACGAGGCAGGTCTGTCGGGCGTCGAGGTCGTCGGCCTCGCTCCCGGCGGCGATGCCCGACGCGGCCGGGCCGATGATCGCCCCGGTGAGCCTGGAAATCGCCTCCTCGCGGTCGAGGTTCAGCGGCTCATCGGTCATCCGTTCGACGGCCCGGGGGCCGGTCTGGGCCGACTTAAAATACAGCGGACGCTCGATCCGCGAGGCTTCTTCCGGAGGGGGCAGCAGTTTCTGGGCGAGCAATTCCAGACGGGGATCGGCCATGGTGCAGCCGTCCCAACTGACCAGAATGAACTCCTCGCCCTGGAAGTTCCGCCGGAAAAAGCGGTAGGTCTGGGTTTCGGGATATTCGAGGGGCAGCCAGCCCTTCACGTCGTTGCGGTTGTTGCCCTTGGCTTTGATCGCGCCCACGACCACCAAAGGCAACAGGAAGATCAGGATCGCCATGATCCAGACGCTGTTCCGCTGGTAGAAGTTTGTTCCGGGCTTCGACATCATGCCGTCCAGACTGGGTCGCTCGGGGGTGCCGGGCGCGGGATTTCCGTAGGTGAGACTCTCAACAGTACAGGGGTTTTCCCGCCCAGTCCATATCGCTCCGAGGTGTCCGGGCCGTTTTTCCACACCTGTCGGATGACGTAAGTGTCGTGCAGAGAACACTTTCCGCCGACAATAGACTTCTCCCAGCCCGCATAACCGCACCCTTCCACCCTCAGGTGGGTGCGGTGTCGGCCGCCTCGAACCCGCTGGTTTTGTGGGAGCCGTCGCAGAACGGCCTGGTCTGGGTGTGGCCGCACCGGCAGAGGGCAACGGCCCGCTTCCCGGTGGGCAGGGGGAACTCCCGCCCCTGATGATCCGTGACGCGGAGGAACAGACCCCGAAAACGCTGAGCAGTCGGCATTTCGACCACGAGTGGGCCGTGCTCGCGGCAGCGGATCGTCAGGCTGTCGGGGGGCAGGGCACGCGGCCCGTCCCCAGCCCCGGAGCCCCCAGCCCCAGAGGCGGGCCCTGCTGGCCCGCGGGGCGGCTGCTGGAACGTCCACCACCAGAGCCCGCCTGCGGCCGCCAGGAGCACCAGCGACACCAGCTGCGAGATCGAGAGGGACGTCCCCAACGCGGGCGGCTCGTCGACGCGGATGGCCTCCAGCAAGAGCCGGGAAATGGGGTGGAGCGTGAGCACCAGCGCAAACACCTGGCCATCCCGCCTGGCCAGCGGGGTAGCGCAGCAGGCGAGCACCGCCAGAATCGCGGCATCGATCGCAGCATAAAGCTGCGCCGGGTGTACCGGCAGGCTCCATGGGCGACCGCCATCGGCCGCCGCAGCCGGCAAAAGCCCCCGCGCAGCCTGGTCGAGCCAGGGAGGGCTTTCCGGCGGAAACTGGACCGCCCAGGGCAGATCGCAGGGCCCCCCGTAACAGCAGCCGTTCAAGAAGCAGCCGATCCGGCCGATGGCCAGCCCAACAAGCAGTCCCGGGGCAATGCAGTCGGCCAGCCGCGGCAGCGACAGCCCGCGGCGGCTGGCAAACCGCCAGGCAGCCAACGCCGCCGTCGGCAACGACCCAAACACCACCAGCCCTCCGGCCGCGACATTGAGCACGGCCATCAGCGACTCCGGCCAGCTTCGTCCGGCGGCGAAAAATTGATCGTGGTATTCGATCACGTAGAAGAGCCGGGCACCGACGATCCCCCAGAGAAATACCTCCATACCCAGCGCCAGGATCGTGTCGGCATCGAAGCCCATGCTGCGGCCTCGCGCGATCGAGAGCCAGGTGCCGGCCATGGCGGCTACCAGCAGCATCGCCCCATAGCCCCGCACCGGCACGCCCTGGCCGTCGTCGAG
>CAYSPN010000190.1:0-2897 GCA_964432895.1 uncultured Candidatus Kuenenia sp. | reverse complement strand
GTTTGCCCGCCGCCAGGGCGGGCAGGGCGCGGACCGTGCCCGGAAAAAGCCGGGCCCGCGCGAGCACATGCAGTCCTGCCGTGTCCGGCCGGATGAGCACCAACTCGCCGTCGACCTTCGTGGCGATGATCTTGCCGTCGGCGAAGATCAGCGAGCCGTAGCCGAAATCCGGCTCCTTCCAGAGCACTTCGCCGTCCGCCTGCTTGATGCACTTGAATTCGCCCGGTGGCCCGTCATCGCGACCGTCAACGGCAAACAGAAAGCCGCCACGGGCGATGGGGGTGCAGTATTGCGTGGCCAGCGAGTCGGTGCCGGCCCAAACCTTGGTCATGCCGGCCTTGTCGAACGAACCATAGAGTGACCCGATCCCATACGACGCCGTCACGAGCAGATGGGGCTTGCCGTTCTTGTCGGCGAGTACGAGCGGGTTGGCCGCGTTCACGGTTGGCCCACGGGCTCCGAAGGCAAACTGCCAGCGAATCGCACCAGTGACCGGATCGAGCAGAATCACCCGGTAACGCGTGATGACCAGCAGGTGGGGGACGTCGGAGATCATGACGGGCACCGGTGAGGAGTAGCTTGCCCGCTCGCTGGTCTTCGTCCAGACCGTTTCTCCGGTGGCGATCGAGAATGCCACGATGCCGGCCTCATTCTTGGCACCCCCGACGTTCACGATCACCAGTTTGCCCATGACGATCGGCGAGCTGCCGGCACCGAAGTAGCCTGTCTGCGCCCCGAAGTCGGCATGGGTGTCTCGCTGCCACAATCGCTTGCCAGTGGCCGCGTCGAGGCACGTGAGCACACCTTCCGCACCGAATGTGAACACGCGACCGCCCTGAATCACAGGCACGCAGAGCGGCCCATCACCGCCACCAACCTCCGGCTTGAACTTCGTCGGGTGCTCGTCGGTCCAGAGCGTTTTGCCAGTCGCGGCGTCGAGAGCCTCCGTGACCTCTTTGTCGTTCACGCGGTGAAAGAGCACCGTGCGTTTCTCCGCCACGGCCACGCCGGCGTAGCCGCGGCCCACGTCGCGCTGCCAAAGCGTGTAGGGACCGTCCGCGGGCCATTCCTCCGCGAGGACTTCGTCATCCGCCGCAATGCCGTTGCGATCGGGTCCGAGAATCTGCGGCCACTCCCCTGCCGAGGCCTGGAATGCGGCAGTCGCGGCACACACACAGCAGGAGGCCAGAAAGCAGAGACTCGTGTTCAACGCGGCCATGCCACCGATCCAATCCTTCGTTTTTCGACGCCCCGAAGACGTTTTTCGACGCCCCGAAGAATAGTCTATCGGCAGCCGACCGTGCAGGCCGGAATGGAACACGGAAATTCCGGGAAAGTGCCCGCGTTTGGAGACAGGACTCCTGGCACAACGTGTGCAGCGACCCCCCGATTGTGGAGGTGGCTAGCCGTTGCGAAGCCGTTCGGGCGACAGAAAACCGATCGGATGGGACGTTTTCCCTTCGAGGGCGAGGTCGGCGAGGATTTCCCCCATGACGCTGGCAAACTTGAATCCATGGCCTGAGAACCCCGCGGCAATGGCCACGCGGGCGTGCTGAGGATGGAGGCTGACCACGAAATGGCCGTCGGGCGACATGGTGTAGAGGCATGCCGCGTGCTCGCTCAGCGGTCCGCAGACGCCGGGAAGGTGCGCTGCCAGCACCGCCTCCACCCGTGCACGTTCCACCGCGTCGATTGACCGGTCGACCGCCAGCGGATCCGCGACGGGCGTTCCTCCAGTGTGTTCGGCGATCTTCACTCCCCTCGCGTCGACCGCGGGAAACCCATAGAAAAAACCAGTCGGCGTGTCGAAGGCGAAGCAGGGCAGTGTGCCGGCGGCATGGTCCCCCCGGACGGCTGCCTCGGGCTCGTACCAGAACAGCGACTTGCGGAGCACCCGCAGCGACAGGGACGGCATGTGGAGCAGGTCGGTCGCCCAGGCACCGGCGGTGATCACCAGCCTGTCGGCGGCGTAGCTTCCCCGGTCGGTCTCCACGACGACATGCCCGCTGCGTCCGTCATGGCCGACCGTCCGCCAGTCGCGGACCGCGGCGCCATGCTCGATGCGTGCACCCAGTCGCACGGCCTCCGCCGCGTGGGCCCTCACGCAGTCCTCCACAAAGAGGTAGCCACCACGGGCCTCGTGGACCGCGGCCCATTCATCCGGGAGCCGTATCAAGGGCCAGCGGGCCATGGCCTCGCGGCTGGTCATCCGTTCGATCGGCAGCGAGTGGATCGCGGCCGATGCGACTGCGCCGGCCAGCACCTCGCCATCCGGCGGCCCGGCCATGAGCAGGCCCGATTCCACGAGCAGCCGCCTGCCGGAAGCAGCCTCCAACTCATGCCAGAGGGCATACGCCCGGCGCAGGAGCGGCACGTAATCGGGATGCTCGAAATAGGCGAGCCGGATGAGGCGTGTCTGGCCGTGGGAGCTGCCGCGGTCGTGGCCCGGCGGAAAACGGTCGAGCCCGCAGACGCGGGCACCGCGGGCGGCCAGATGCATGAGGGCGGCGGCACCCATGCCGCCGGTGCCGATCACAATCGCGTCGAACCGTTCCATGGCGAGTGCAATTCCGGAGTGTGCAAAATTGGCTTCCACCGCTAGTTTGCTGACGGCGGCCAGGACAGTGGCCAGAATTGACAAGGATCGTCGAAGGAGACCGCCTGCCATGAGCTGTTCTTTGCCGCACGCCGCGCTCTGGCCGCGGCTGCCCGAGAGCACGCACGGTTACGTCGCCGGCCTGCTGGCTGCCCACCCGGTGGACGTGCGGATCAGCCGACCGCGGCGGACGAAACTCGGCGACCACCGGGCTCCGACGGCCCTGCGACGAAGGCATCGTATTTCCGTGAACGACGACCTCAATCCCTACGCCTTCCTCACCACGCTGCTCCACGAGATC
>CAYSPN010000189.1:0-1678 GCA_964432895.1 uncultured Candidatus Kuenenia sp. | reverse complement strand
AAGGCCCGCCGGGCGATCCAATTGTGCTGCTGCATCGTCAAGCCATTCATGCCGTTCATGCCGTTCATGCTCATGGCCTCGTGATCGTTTCGTGGAGATTCAGCAGGACGCGGGCCACGTGGGTCCAGGCAGCCAGTTCCGTCTTGTCGACGTCGGGCGGCACGGCCGCCAGGCCGGTCTTGAGCAACGACTCCGCGGCGGCAGGGTCGGACTTGTAGTGTTCGACGTGCGTCCGCAGGAGAGGCATCACCGTCTCCATTTCCTCGACCCGCGGCAGCCTCTGCAGCACCTGCCGCCAGGCCCAGGCCATGCGTTCCTCCGGGGAGCCGTTGCATTCCTTGAGGATTCGGGCCGCCAGGCTCCGCGCGGCCTCGACATAGCTCGGGTCGTTCAGGAGCACGAGTGCCTGCTGCGGGATGTTGGAGCGATTCCGCTCGGCGCAGCATTCCTCGCGGCTCGGCGCGTCGAAGGCGAGCATGCTCGGGTGGAGGAACGACCGCTGCCACCAGGTGTAGAGGCCACGGCGATACTGTTTCTCTCCCGTGTCGTTCGGGTAGGTTCGCGCCGGGAAGTTGAGATTCTCCCAGTAGCCGTCGGGCTGGTAGGGCTTCACGCTCGGGCCGCCGATCGTGCGGACGAGCAGGCCAGAGACCGAGAGCGACGCGTCGCGGACACACTCGGCATCGACGCGGAAGGTCGATTGCCGTGCCAGTTCACGATTGTAGGGATCGGCAGCCGCCAGTTCGGGCGCGGCTACAGAGGTCTGCCTGTAGGTCGTGCTCATGACGATCGAGCGGACCATGTGCTTCATGTCCCATCCCGAGTCCATGAACTCGCAGGCCAGCCAATCAAGCAATGCCGGATTGACCGGCGGCTCGCCCTGCGCCCCCAGATCGTCGAGCACCTTCGAGAGCCCCATCCCGAAGAACTGCTTCCAGAGACGGTTCATCACGACCCGCGCCGTGAGGGGATTTTCCCGAGAGACGAGCCACTCCGCGAGGTCGAGACGGTTCGGCTCACGCCCCGCGATCGGTGGCTGGGGCAGGTAGGCCGGAAACGCCGGCTTCATCACCTCGCCGGTCTCGTCCATCCAGTTGCCTCGGGGAAGGATGCGGACGGTCCGCGGTTTGTCGGCCTGCACGCTGACGAGACACTTGGCCAACGGGTCGTAGAAGTCTTTACGCTCCTTCTCGGCCTTCGCCAGGCCATCTCGCTCCGCCTGGAACAGCCTCGTGGCCTTCGCCCGGAAATAGTCCCGCAGCCTGTTCTTGTCGTTGCCGTCCCGCTTGGCCGGCTCCTTGGCGAGGCTGGCCGCCACCTGCTTGGCGGTATTCTTCTCGGCGTCGTTCGCCTTTGCATCGGCGGCCAACTCGGGAAGCGTCGCGCTGTAGGTGACGATGTCGGCCTCCCACTGCTGCTGCGCCGCGTCGAGCTGGGGGGCGATCGCGTCGAACTTTTTCTTCGCCTCGGCGAGGGTGGCGTCGAGTTCGGCGAGTCGCTTGTGATCCTCGGGCGTGCCGACAACCATCCCGTCTTCGCGGCGGCCGAGGATCGGCTCCTTGATGTCGACGAAGAAGGCTCCTAACGCATAAAAATCCCGCGCGGTGAACGGGTCGAACTTGTGATCGTGGCACTGCGCACAGCCGGTCGTCTGGCCGAGCCACGCGGCCCCGATCGC
>CAYSPN010000188.1:0-2426 GCA_964432895.1 uncultured Candidatus Kuenenia sp. | reverse complement strand
GCGATGTTGGAGCAGGCCTTCTGGGCGAAGCGAACCGTGTCCCAGGCGGCAAGGTCGCGGCAGCGTCGCCGGATCACGTCGGCGTCGTAGGCATAGAGCGGCGTGCCATGCTCGCGGGCCAGGTCGGCGACGTTCACGCCTGCGATCTGCGTGCGGATGCCGGCCGCGGTGGCGTTGGAGGCTGCGTGTGATCCGGAGGATGTCGGGTTGTTGGTGATCACGGGTGGAATGCGTGCGAGGGAGAAAGACGAGGCACAAGGCAACGTGCCGCGTTGAACGAACCGTTCGTTTCAACGCTTTCGAAAGGAGTCGCGGTCCGCCTATCGCGCGGGTGCCGGGATGGGAAACCCGTTCGGGATCGGCAGGCCGGGCGGGACCGCAGCGCCGTTGGCATTGGCAGCACCGGCACCGGCACCGGCTGCCAGTGCCCGCACCGCGCTGCCATCGGCCGACACTCGTGTCGCCACGCCCCGCTCAATCGGTCTGATGAGCACCTTGATGTTTCCGTCCTGCTTGTCGCCGCCGTTGTCTTCTGCGGTGGGCACAGCCTCGGCGGGCAGGGCTCCCCGCTCGGCGGCGTAGGCCAGCATGCGACTCACCGACACGTCCACGCTTACGATCGGCTTGGCCTGCGAATCGGCCTTGCCGTCGGGGCCGAGGAGCGAGGCCAGCCGCTGCTGTGGATCGCCACCCGCCATGAGGAACGCATATTCCGGGGCAACGGCCAGCGTGAGTTCGAGCGACTTGCCGAGGCTTTCGGCAGCATCGGTTCCACTCAGGTCGATGGTGATCGTGTGCAGATTGGCTGCGCCGACCTTGCCCGAGTTGAAGGCGACGTCCACACCCGGGGGCAGCGGGGTCTTTCCAGTGTTCAGACCGCCGAACGATTCCTTGATGCGGTTTTCAAGCGCCGCGCCATCCTTCACCCGCAGCCCTGCCGTGACGGCCGGCAGCGTGGTCTTCTTTGCGGCTGCGGTCGTGTCGACGCAGACTGCCGCATCGATGCCGCCGGTGGCGAGCACCGATGCCAGCGCCTCCCGCAACAAGACAGCCAACGTCTTCGTCAGCGGGTCGCTGCTGCCGGGCGGCAGGGCCTGTTCGAGCATGATCTGGGCTTCCTGACGGGAGGCCGCGGGCACCGACTGCACCACGTGGACACGGACTGCTGGACGCTTGCCGTCGGCAGCCGGCGGCATCGGCACGGTCGACTCGCCCTTGTCGGAGCCCTCCATGGCCTGCGCCATGGGAGAACCCGGCACCGCCACGGTGCGGTTTTCGACGAAGAGCCGATCCTTCTCGCTGTCGATCGCGATGCCCAGGGCCAGCGATTCGGTATTGCCCAGGCTGTCGAGCGCGGCGCTCAGGGCACGGCCATCCAACTGCTGGCCCTGTTCGCCCGCGGCGGCCGCCCCCTGTTCGATCAGCATGCGGAGCTGCTGACGGAGCGAGTCTGGCAGCAGATGGGGAAACAGTTCGATGCCGAGCGTGTAGTTTTCCGAGAGCGGGGCGAACAGCGGCGTGGGGTCGACCGCCTCCACGTCGATGCCTTGCGGCGACACGATTGCCCAGCCATTTTTCTCTTCCACGTCGAGGGCGATGCCGTTGGGCAGCGTGAGGCTGCGGGTGTCGCCCGACTGCTCCGTGGGGCCGGTCACGGCCTGCAACGAGTCGAGCAGCTTGTCGAGGCTTTTCACCGGCACGAAGCCGTGCACGGCGATGTCGCCGCCATCGGTCGTGAGCACTGCGCCCAGTGGACGCTTCACATCGAGCCCGGCCAGTCCCCGGCCCTGCGTGGCCATGAGGAGCACCGACTCGAGCATGCCTGCCAGGCCGGGCTGGCCGACCTGCGTTCCAATCCAGCCGAACTGCTTCTTCAGGTCGGCGTAGCTATCGCAGGTGACGACGGCGAGGACCGTCCGCTCGGCTGCGTGGGCCGGCGCGAGACCGCCCCAGAGACCGGCGGTCATGGCACCGGCGACCACGAGATGCACGGCTCTTCTCACCGTCTTATGCAGGCCAAGACAGCTGACAGGCAGAAACGACATGAAAATTCCCTCGTGAACGATCAAGTGGGTTCGGTTTTCCGCAACTCCAGACGGAGTCCAATCCAATGCAGCTTACCAGTCGAGTCACAAAACCTGTATTGTTGAGCGAATGCAGCCGCTTCCCCCCGGTTTCGAGCCTGATCCACTCTCGTCGTCCCAGGCGGAGTATTTCCACGGTTCCCCGCCGTATCCGCCGGCCCGGCGGCCGCCGATGCGGCTGCAGGCGTTGCTGTTTCTGCTCACGTGCATCACCACCTTCGCGGCAGGCGTGTCGGGCTGGCAGGCGGAACTGCTCGGCTTCGACGACCAGTTTGGCCTGGAGATGGCGGATCACTGGCAACGAGGCCTCATCTATATGGCAGCGGTGATGGCGGTGCTCGG
>CAYSPN010000187.1:0-2418 GCA_964432895.1 uncultured Candidatus Kuenenia sp. | reverse complement strand
GATCTTTTCGACCCTGTCTGGCCATTCTGACGATGCTATAAAAGAGCATCGTCAGAAGGAGACATGGCAATGATAGACGCCGTCCGGCCCGATGTGGTGGTGATCGGTGGCGGGCCGTCCGGGGCCACCGTGGCGACGCTCGTTGCCAAGGCGGGCTTTCGGGTGCAGCTGCTCGAGCGGGAGCGGTTCCCCCGTTATCACATCGGCGAATCGTTGATTCCCGAGACGTTCTGGGTGCTCGAGCGGCTCGGCATGCTCTCCAAGCTTCAGGGGAGCCGGTTTGTCGAAAAGCACAGCGTGCAGTTCGTCACCGAGCAGGGAAAGCTCTCCGAGCCCTTCTACTTTGGCGATTACAAGCCGCATCAGAGCTCGCAGACCTGGCAGGTGACGCGGGCCGAATTCGACCAGATGATGCTCGACAATGCCCGCGAGCACGGCGTCGATGTGCAGGAAGGCGTTCGCGTGCTTGACGTGCTCTTCGAGAACGGCCGGGCAGTGGGCGTGCGGGCAGTCGATGAGGCGGGCGTGGAGCGGGAGATCCGCTGCGCGGTGGTCGTCGATGCCGCCGGCCAGAGCTGCCTGATCCAGGATCGGCTCGGCCTGCGGGAGTGGGACCCGGTGCTGAAGAAGGCCGCCATCTGGACCTACTGGAAGGGGGCAAAGCGGGACGCCGGCCGCGACGAGGGGGCGACCCTCGTGATGCAGACGAAGGGCAAGATCGGCTGGTTCTGGTACATCCCGCTGCAAGACGACATCGTCAGCGTGGGGGTGGTCGCGCCCTTCGACTATCTGTTCAAGGGCCGAGACTCCAAGGAACTCGAGGCGATTTATTGTGAGGAAGTGGAACGGTGCCCGGGCGTGCAGCCGCGGATCGCGAATGCCGGCCGCGTGGCGCCGTTTAGTGCTGCCAAGGAATATTCCTACCGCTCCCGGCAGGTCGCCGGAGATGGCTGGGTGCTCGTGGGCGACGCCTTCGGCTTCCTCGACCCGCTCTATTCCTCGGGCATTCTGCTGGCGCTGATTTCTGGGGCGCAGGCGGCTGATGCCATCACCGCCGGACTCACCGCCGGCGACACCTCGGCGGCGAAGCTTGGCGTCTGGGGCCCTGGCTATATCGCCGCTATGGACCGGATGCGGAAGCTCGTCTGCCAGTTCTATGACGGGCTGAACTTCGGGAAGTTTGTCCGGGAGCATCCCGACCGCAAGGGGCTGATCACCGACGTGCTGATCGGCGACCTCTTCAAGCCCGACATCGACACCCTCTGGCCGCTCATGGAGGGCATGCAGGCTGCCGAAATGGCGGCCAAAGAGCCCGTGGCCGCCGGCTGAAATATCCGAAAAAGCCGAAAAATTGACCATTTGCGAACTCTGGGGTATTCCGGAGCGTAGAGATGTCGATCGTCTCTCTCGGAGTTATCTCATGGTCATGCTCTCGCTTTTTCCGAACCGGTCATCCGCTACAGGCGTGAGGCGTTCCCGCCGCGTGCGGAGGGGCACCCTGCGAGCAAGAGCCCGTGGCCTCGGTGCCTGGGAGCGGCTGGGGCTGGGATTCGGCGATCTCGAACAGCTTGAGCAGCGGAGCCTGATGGCGGCCGATCTGGTGTTGTCATTCAATGACAACATCACGGCCAACGTCGACCGCACGTTCTATTCGCCCGCCTTGCAGGTCGTCTACACGCTCACCGTCGAGAACAAGGGCGACGCCACCGCCACCGATGCGGAGGTGACGACGTCGCTGGCGAGTCCCATCACGCAGAGCACGTGGAAGGTTGCCTATACCGGCGGTGCCACGGGCGCGGCCGTGGGCGCTGGCAATCTCAATACCAAGATCACACTCCCGGCCAACGGCAAGGCGGTGTTTACGATTGTCGCCAACGTGGGTGCTTCGGCCACAGGAGACCTGGTGAGCTCGGCCACCGTCGGTGCGGTAAGCGGTGAAACGAACACCGCGAACAACACGGCCAGCGACACCGATCGGTTCGTCCCCAGGTCGATTGCCGTCGCCGACGATGGCGGCTGGTCGGGCACGTCGCTCGTGCGATTGGTGAATCCGTCCACGGGGGCGATGATCGCGCAGGCGTTTGCCTTCGAGTCCGATTTTAAGACGGGAGTGCGGACGGCCCTCGCCGATCTCGACGGGAACGGCACGGCGGAGGTGGTGGTTGTTCCCGAGTATGGCCGCGTCGGCCAACTCGCGGTGTTTCAGCAGACCGTCGCTTCGAACGGCACCGTGACCCTCGTCAAAGACACTCGCTACAGCCTGCAGCCCTTCGGGCCTGGCTATGACCGCGGACTCAACGTCGTCGTCGGCGACTTCACTGGCGATGGGTTGGCCGACGTCGCGGTTGCCAAAGCGTTCGGGCCCGCCGCTGTGAAGATCTATCAGTCGACTCCAACCGCGGTGGGCGGCCCGCTGAC
>CAYSPN010000186.1:0-3091 GCA_964432895.1 uncultured Candidatus Kuenenia sp. | reverse complement strand
TCGTAATCCATCATCTCCCTGAGCGCGTCGAGCAGCGGCCGCAGGTAGGGATTGATCTTGGCCTGCAGGTCGCCCGGCAGGTAGCCGAGGCTTTCTCCCGCTTCCACGGCTGGCCGCACGAGCACGATCTTGCGAACCTGTTCCGACCGCAGGGCCGACACCGCCATCGCGACGGCAAGGAACGTCTTGCCACTGCCAGCCGGCCCGCTGCAGACCACGACATCGTGCTCACGGATCGCTTTTACATAGGCGGCCTGCCCAGCAGACCTGGGCTGCACCTGCTTGTCCGGCCGATGCACGTCGATCGGATCGCGTGGCACCGTCTGCGAGCTGCCCGTCGCCGCCGACAAAAGCTCGGTGACGTCGGCGATCTCAACGGCCCCATGTTCACGGGCGATTCGATCGAGCTGTTCGAAGATCTCGGCGGCACGGAGAACAGCCGCTTCCTCGCCCTCGATCTGGATCGAGTCGTCGCGGGCCGACACGCCAACCCCGAGGGCTGACCGGATCCTGCGAAGGTGCTGGTCTCTCGGCCCGAAAACAGCCACAAGCCGCTTTGAATCGACAACCGCGATAGACGTGCGGGACATCGAAGCCCGTGGCGTGTGACACGCCAACGGTCTTTGGGTGAAAGGGACAATAAAAAGAGTATACCCGCGCGGGAGCCAACAGGCCCAGAAGCACTGTTTTCCGCTCAGAAAAGGGCTTTCAACGGCCGCCTAGCACCCACAACAGCCAGGCCACCGGGGCGGCGAAGAGAAGCGAGTCGACCAGATCGAGAAACCCGCCCAGACCGCCGAGCGCCCTGCCAGAGTCCTTCACCCCACACTCCCGCTTGAGCAACGACTCCGCCAGATCGCCCACCATGGCAGCCAGCCCGACGCTCAGCCCGAAGACGAGCCAGCCGCCCCACGGCCCCGCCGTTGCAGCGCTGCCGAACTGCTCGAGCACGACCCAGGCCGCTGCAGACGATCCGACCAGCGACGCGACCGCCCCCTCCCACGTTTTGCCGGGGCTGAGGGCGGGCGCCATCCGATTCCTGCCCAGTAGCGTGCCACCAAGATAGGCCGCGACGTCGCCGGCCTTTGCCACCGCCACCAGGCTCACCAGCGGAAGCATGCCCAGGTGCCCACGACCGGTCTGCTCCGGGCCGATGTTTTCCCGGCAAAGCAGGCGTAGGCTCACGATGCAGGCCAAGGGCAGCCCGATCAGTGCAACCGTGAAGGCCCCGGCTGCCAGCCGTTCGATCGCGGCGCCATGGGGCCTGTAGGTGGCGATCTCCACGATGAACAGCGCGATGATCACGAAGACGACCGTGATCGCCGGGCATCCCATCGCGGCAGCCGGCGACGCTGCGGACGAAGCCGACGCGAAGGCTTCGGCACCAGCCGCGGCCGAGAGCACCACCGCCACCATGGCCGGCCGCAGCAGCCACGCCGGCAGTTGGACATCTCGCGCCGCGAAGAGCCGCACGATTTCATCGACGCTTCCCACCGCCAGCACGACCGCCACCGGCAGCAGCCACCAGGCGGGCTGCGCGCCGCCGAGGCCGATCCAGTCGGCCCAGGCCAGTGTCGCGAAGGCGGCCGTGATCAGGCCCGCGAACACGGCGCGCGACCCGAACGCGCGAACCATAGCACGCCGAGACTTGCCGGCCTGTGGCGGAGACGCGTGCCCCGTCGATGCATGCGCAGCGGATGAATGCCCAGGTGATGCGTGTTCAGCGGTCACGTCTGACTGAGCCCTCCGAAGCGGCGGTCGCGGCCGGCGAACGACGCGATGGCTGCGTCAAGATGCGGCTCGGCGAAGTCGGGCCAGCACACGTCGGTGACCCACAGTTCCGCATAGCTGATCTGCCACAGCAGGAAGTTGCTGATTCGCATCTCACCCGCGGTGCGGATGAGCAGGTCGGGGTCGGACATGCCGGCAGTGTCGAGCCTCGCCGCGACGGCCGACTCGTCGATCTGCAGCGGATCGATCAGCCCGTCGCGGGCTTCCTTCGCAAGCGCCCTTGCGGCGTCGACGATTTCGGCCCGCGACCCGTAGTTGATCGCCAGACAGAGTCGGAGCCCGTCGTTGCCGGCCGTGAGCGAGACGGTCTTATCCAGTTGCTCGAGCGTGGCCGCGGGCAATCCCTCCCGGTGGCCGATCATCGACAGGCGGATCCGCTCGCGCATCAAGAGCGGCCGCTCCTCGATCAGATAGTGCTCGAGCAGTTGCATGAGAAGTTCGAGTTCGTGGGCCGGCCGCCGCCAGTTCTCGCTCGAGAGGCAATAGAGCGTGAGCTGCTCGACGCCCAGCCGGGCACAGTGCTCGGTGATCCGCCGCACGCTTGCCACGCCACGCCGATGCCCTTCGATCCGCGGCAGCCCGCGTTGCACGGCCCAGCGGCCGTTGCCGTCCATGATGATGGCCACATGCCGAGGCAGCCGGCCAGCGGCGGCCCCGCCGGCGGCTTCGGCCGGAGCTGGGACCGGCGATTCGGCCGCAGTGCCCATCGGGCCTGTCATCAGGCGTTCGTCGGCGTGCGTGACTGGGAGCGTGGCCATGGGTTCTGCTGGTGGGCGGTACGGTCGCAGAAGATCGTCTGCTCGCGGTCGGGGCCGACCGACACGATCGACACCGGTCGTCCGAGCAGTTCTCCGATCCTTGCAAGATACGCCTTCGCGGCGGCCGGCAGGGCGTCGTAGCTACGAACAACCGAAAGATCCTCGCGCCAGCCGGCGAGCGTCTCGTAGACAGGCACGGCCTTCTTGAGGTCGTCGACGTGGCTGGGGAAGTGGCTCATCTGTCTGCCGTCGACCGTGTAGGACGTGCAGATCTTCAGCTCGTCGAGGCCTCCCGGCACGTCGAGAAGCATCACGGCCAGTTCGTCCACGCCCGACAGTCTCGCGGTGTAGCGGGCTGCGACGGCATCGAACCAGCCACAACGCCTTGGCCGCTTCGTCACCGTGCCATATTCACGCCCCCGCTCGCGGAGGTGCTCGCCAATGGCATTCGCCTGTTCGGTCGGCATCGGACCGCCACCGACCCGCGTCGAATACGCCTTGACGACGCCGATCACCCGCTCGACCCACCGGCCGGGAATTCC
>CAYSPN010000185.1:0-3081 GCA_964432895.1 uncultured Candidatus Kuenenia sp. | reverse complement strand
TGCGGGATATGGTCGAGGTCTCCCAGCCAGACGGTGATGGGAAGATAGTCGTCGTCTCCGAGCGCCCCGTGAATGCCTGCCAGCACCCCCACCCAAAACGAGTCGTAAGGCGGGATGACCACCCCCACGGTCCGCGTCCGTCCTGTCTGCATGCCACTGACGAGCAGGTTCCGACGCCAACCGATTTTCTCCGCGGCGGCGAGGACCCGCCGGCAGGTGTCGGTGCCGAAATCATCCTCGTCTCCTCGCAGGATCCGGGAGGCCGCGCTCAGCGAGACTCCGGCGAGTGTGGCGACATCTTGGAGCCTAGGCCGGGAGCCGGACAACTTATTCGTCATAAACTTTAGTGTAGCAGACGCGGCCGCCGACATGATCGCCTGGAACAAGCGAGGCTCTTCGGTCGATGCGAGGGTCCGCACCGTACTCATGGATCGCAACGTGCAGCCCCCGCACGGAACGCAGGGCAAGTTGAAAACTCGCCCCCACGGGCGGTTGGTGGTGGTGAATGGAGACCGCACAACCGTAGGGTGGCAGCCACGTCGGGTAGGGACATGCGGGGAATGGCGTACCGTCACCCGGGTGGAACGTGCGATCCGCCGTGACGATGTACTCAGGAACCAGCGCCGAAAGATTCCCCCGCGTGGGAAAATCGGGATAGCCGTCGGGGATCAATGGCCTGTAGGCGTCGGCCGGCTTGCGAATGCGGCGATCGTTGATGAAGCCGGCCCTTTCGATCTGTTCCCAGCCATCGATCGCGATCCCCGCCATGATCCGCTCGCGGGCTACGCCCTGCCGCTGCAGGTGATCGAGCGCGGCGAGGCGACCGCGGATCACAGCGAAACAGCCGTGCAGGTCGGCAACCGCAAGAACCGCTCCAACCAAGACCGCGCCCCAGCAGGGTGGCAGGCAGAACATCAGAGGCTGCTCAATCTGGATGCTGATTTTCCACCCTAGCATCAGCAGCGATTTCGGCGATGGCATCAGGACCACATGCAGTGAGATGCGAGCGGGCATGAAAGTTGGGCTGCACGTCACAGGAGCCGATGCCTCCACAGGTATCGCTCGCCGGGATGGCACACCGACCTCAGCGTGCGGTCATACCACACGAGCACTCGATCCCGCCAGTTCTGAGCTGGCCGTGGCATGTGGCTTGTCACCCGTGAGAGCACGTCGGCGTAGGCTGGTGCGAAGCGACTGCCTGACTGCGACCGCCACCGCTTCATGCGACCGGCGAAGTGCACGATGGCCGGCGAGGCGACGGCGGCGGCCTCGGTCGGATCGAACCACCGGCCAGCGGTGGCGGATGTTGTCGGCCCGACTGCCACGGGCAAGACCACCTGGTGGCGCGACGTCGGCACACGGCACGCCGGACGCCTCAACGTGGTCTACGGCGACGGCCGCGTGGCAGCCGTCGATGCCGCCGAGATCGACCCGACGTCGGCGACGACCCACGACTTTTCATGGTGCCCGATCATGGATGAGAAGCTGCTCCTCTCGAAATAGGGACGGACCGGCTCAGTGGACCAGGCCCGACCCCGTGTCGAGCGTGCTCATCCCGCGCATCGACAGTGCCACCGCTTCAGGGTTTGTCGCCAGGCGGAGGGCCTCGGTGCCGCTGATCTCGCCCGACTTGTAGAGATCGGCGAGATGCTGGTCAAACAACTGCATGCCGTTCTCGCGGTTGGCAATCGCCTGTGGCAGGCTCGTGATCCGCCCCTCGTGGATCGCCTTGCTTACCACTGCCGTGTTCCGCATGACCTCCAGCACGGCGATCCGTCCCTTGTCCTTCTGCTTGGCCACCGCCAGCCGCTGGCTGACGACCGCCGCAAGGTTCGTCGCCAGCTCCGTCTGCAACAGTTCCCGCTCTTCGGGCGGGAACATCGCGACCAGCCGCTGCATCGTGAACGACGCGTTCGTCGTGTGGACGGTGCTGAACACGAGGTGGCCTGTATCGGCGGCCTGCAGTGCGATCCGCATCGTCTCGGCATCCCGTAACTCGCCGACCAGGATCACGTCGGGATCCTGCCGCAAGGCGCGTCTCAGCGACTCCGCGAAGCTCGGCGTGTCGCGGCCGATCTCGCACTGCGCTACGAGGCTCTTCTGCGACACGTGCACGAACTCGATCGGATCCTCGACGGTGACGATCCGCAGACGCCTGGTTTGGTTGAGGTGGTCGATCATCGCCGCCAGCGTCGTGCTCTTGCCGCTTCCCGTCGTCCCCGTCACCAGCACCAGACCGCGATGCTCCTCGGCGATGTCCTGAAGCACCGCCGGCAGTCCGAGCTCCGCAAACGACCTGATCCGCAGCGGAATGCAGCGGGCCGCGAGGCAGAGGTTGCCCTGTTCATGGAAGACGTTGATGCGGAAACGAGCGACGTCGGGAATGGCGTAGGAGAAGTCGCAGCTCCGCTCGCTCTCCACTCGCCGCAATTGCGTCTCGTCCGCGATCTGCGCGACGAGTTCGCGCAGTTCTTCGGCGGTCACCGGTGGGGCATTGATGGCGACCATGGTGCCGTCGACGCGCACCGTCGGCGGGCTCCCCACCTGCACATGGAGATCGCTGGCCTTGAACTGGACGGTGGCTTTCAGCAGCCGCTGCATTTCCATCGCTTGAATCTCCTTTTCAATCGCCTCGAGTCAGGCCTGCGGAAGCGGGGCCGCGGTCGACGCGGCGGCGGGGGCTGACGCCTTCTCGAGCCACCAGGCCTCCGCGCGGGCCTCGTTCCACTCAGTCGCACAGCCACAGGCCGCGAGCGCGTCGGACACCGCCCGGGCATCCGCATAACGATCCTCGGGCCGCTTGGCGAGGCAGCGGAGGATCACCGCCTCGAGGTCGGCCGGGACGTCTGCACGCCGCTCTCGTGGCGGCACGACCGGCTCCGACACATGGGCCCTCAGCACCTCGGCCGGTGTCGCTCGCTCGAACGGCGGGTGGCCCGTGACCATGAAGGAGAGCATCGCGCCGAGTCCGTAGATGTCGGACCTGCCGTCGACGCCCCGACCGGCGACGGCCTGTTCGGGCGAAACATACTCCGGCGTGCCGGCGACCATCCCAGAGGCTGCCGGATCATGGTCCGGCAG
>CAYSPN010000184.1:0-1652 GCA_964432895.1 uncultured Candidatus Kuenenia sp. | reverse complement strand
CCCCGCCGCCAGGTTTTCTTGTCGTCTGGGTCGGCGAGGTCGTAGCGGTAGTGGGGCGAGTGCTGCGGATGCTCGACCTTGAAATCCTGCCAGCCCGGGCCGCCCATCGTGAGGTCGAGCGTGCCGGCGGCGGCGAGCACGGCGTCGCGGATCGCCTCCGCCTCGAGTTTCCGGCGGTTCTGCCGCCAGAGATACTGGTTGTCGGCATCGATCGCGGCACAGTCTTCCCGTGCCGTGCTCGCCTGCCGGTAGGCGGCGCTCATCACGATCAGCCGGTGGAGACTCTTGAGCGAACCGCCGCCATCGCGGAATTCCGTCGCCAGCCAGTCGAGCAGTTCGGGATGAGTCGGCGCGGCCCCCATGCGTCCGAAGTCGCTCGCCGTCGCGACGATGCCCCGGCCGAAGTGATACTGCCAGACACGGTTGACGATCGACCGCCAGGTGAGCGGGTTGTCGGGGCTGGCGATCCACCTGGCCAGCGCCACGCGACGGTCTCCCTCGGCATGCTCCGTCGGCAGGTCGAACCGGCTCGGCAGCGTTTCGATCGCGGCGAGCGACCCGGGCCGCGCCTCGTGCGCGGGGGCGAGCACGTTACCGCGGGAGAGCACGTGGATCGTCCGCGGCTTTCCCTGCCGCACTTTCGTCGAGGCCGCATAGACGCTGGAGAGCGGCGGCAGCGACTTCTGCTCGGCGTCGGCGGCAGCCGATTTTTGTTTGATCTCGTCGAACTCGGCTGTCAGCTTCGGATCGACCGCCTTGGCCACGAGGGCCTCCCGCTCTTGCCTTAGCAGCGCCGCTGTATCGGGAAACTCAGCCGGACTCTCGCCATCGACGATATTCTGCCGCGCCCACCGCGGCGGCCCCTCGATGGAATCAAGGGCGGTCACGGCGGCCTTCGCCGCGAGGTTTGCGCCGTCGGCCCCGAGCACCTGCAGTTCGGCCAGCGCGAACATAAAATCGTTCGACCGCGGGGCGAGCCTCATGGCCGTGACGCGGACATACCGGCCCATGCCACCGGCCGAATGCGACTGCGGCTTCGTGCCGGGGCTGAGCACGTCGGCGTCCAAGATTGCGGCGACCGTCGTCACGCCAGAGCGAAACTCCGGATCATTTGCCACCTCCACGCGATACCGCAGCGGAAACCCGAAGCCGGCGCCGATCCCGTTGAAATTGTCGTAGCATGGATGGAGCACGATCTCCTTGATCGGCATCTCGCGGCCCAGGTCGACCTGCACCCACTTCACGGTGTCGGCCGCCGGGGCGATCCCGCTGTGGTAGCCGTAGGCCGGGCCGGGATTGCCATCGGCGAGCTTCGGCGTCTCCTTGATCAGCTTGACGAGTTCGGCCAGCCGCGGGCCGGCCGCCTTGGCGATCTCCGCCTCGATCTCCTTGCTGCGGGATTCGAGCGACTGCTTCTTGGCATCGAGAGCCGCATGCTGCCGCATCAATTCGGGGTCGGCCGAATACTTCCGATCCTCGCGGTCGATGGCGGCAAAGACGGACTGCAGCGAGTAGTAGTCGTCCTGCGTGATGGGGTCGAACTTGTGGTTATGGCACTGTGCACAGTGGATCGTGACGCTCGAGAACGTGCCGATCGTGTTGGCCACCATGTCGTCGCGGTCCAGGTGGCGGGCGATCTTGCCGTCGGTCTT
>CAYSPN010000183.1:0-2001 GCA_964432895.1 uncultured Candidatus Kuenenia sp. | reverse complement strand
GGCGTGGTCGGCCGTCGCCACGGACTTGTTCATGAAGGTTCGCGCCAGCGTCCGCCGCATGTGTGATAAGTGCAAGATTGTCCGCCGCCGTGGCGTCGTGGTCGTCGTTTGCGCCGATCCACGTCACAAACAGCGGCAAGGATAGCGGCTGGGATAGTGGCGGCTGGGATAGTGGCTGGGATAGTGGCTGGGATGGCCGCTGGTAGCGCGGCTGCAGTAGCTGCTGTGATTCGTTTTTTCGCCCGATTCATTGCTTTGGATTTCTGACATGCCCCGTCTGCTTGGCGTCGATATTCCCTCGGAAAAAAAGACGATCTACTCGTTGCAGTACCTGTACGGCGTGGGGCCTCGGGTTGCTCGCGAGCTGTGCCACAAGGCCGGCGTTGATCCGCTCAGCAACGCTCGTGATCTTCACGAGGATGAACTGGCCCGCATGGCGTCCTTGCTCGACAAGGATTACGTCGTTGAAGGCCAGTTGCGTCGGCAGGTTGCGCAGAACATTTCCCGCCTCAAGGATATTGCCAGCTATCGCGGGTTGCGGCATCGTCGCGGCCTGCCGGTGCGGGGGCAGCGGACCCGCACCAATGCCCGAACCCGGAAGGGGCCGAAGAAGACGGTCGCCGGCAAGAAGGGCGTGAAGGACCTCAAGTAGCAGTGTCCCGCGGGCGGTGCTTACGCCGACCCATGGCGGCCGCCGCATTTGATCAATCGCTGTATTCGTTCCCAATTTCGACATCTTTCGACATCTTCCTTTCCGAGATTCAGCAACACCCATGTCCAAGGTCGCCAAAGCCAAGAAGAAGAGCGTTTCGGCTGGAATCGCCTATATCAACGCCAGCTTCAACAACACAACGGTCACGATCACCGATCCTCGCGGCGACACGCTCTGTTGGGCCAGCGGTGGTACCTGCGGCTTCAAGGGCAGTCGCAAGGGCACTCCCTTTGCCGGACAGTGTGCCGCCCAGCAGGCTGCTGAAAAGGCTGCGAAGTTCGGCGTCAAGGATCTCGAGGTCCGGGTCTGTGGCCCGGGTAGTGGCCGCGAGAGCGCGATCACCGCGCTCACGGCTGCGGGCATGAACGTCAAGAGCATTGAGGACATCACGCCCCTGCCGCATAACGGCTGCCGTCCGCCTAAGAAGCGTCGGGTCTGATGGCCATTTCGGTCATGTAGCACTCACAACAAACCACTTCCCGGGGGTTGCCGGGAAAAACATCCACTCCACGAGCGAAGCGATTCATGGGACGTATCACTGGGCCTGTCTGCCGACTCTGCCGCCGCGATGGCCTCAAGCTGTTCTTGAAGGGGAGTCGTTGCGACACTCCGAAATGTGCTTTTGAGCGTCGGGCCACGCCTCCGGGTATGGTGCAAAAGCGGCGTTCGAAGCCTACCGAGTATGGTGTCCATCTTCGCGAGAAGCAGAAGGTCAAGCACTATTACGGCGTGCTCGAGAGACAGTTTCGCACCTACTTTGCCCGCGCCGAGCGGGGCAAGGGGAATACGGGCGAGTCGCTGATGTCGCTGCTGGAGCGTCGCCTCGACAACGTGGTGCACAGGCTCGGCTTTTCGCCGTCGCGAGCCGGGGCCAGGCAGCTCGTCATGCACGGCCACATCACGATCAACGGCCGGCGCGTTGACGTGCCAAGCTACCTCGTCAGGGCCGGGGACGTCGTTCGCGTCAAGAATCGCAAGCCCAGTCTGCAACTCGTGCACGCGGCGCTGGCTGAGTTTCGTCGCGACGTTCCGGATTTTCTGTCCCGCAGCGAGGGCGGCGTGCCCGAGGGGCGTGTGGATCGCCTGCCTGTTTCCGACGACGTGTCCATTCCGGTGCAGGCGAACCTGATCATCGAGCTCTGCTCCAAGTAGTGCAGTTAGGTAGTGCAGTTGGGTAGTGTAGTGGGGTCGCTTGCGTAGCGACTGTATTCGAACACCGTTTCTCACCGTCCCTCTTCAGTTGTGGCAAGAAGGAGTTCCGCATGCATATTCGTTGGCGAGGCCTTGAG
>CAYSPN010000182.1:0-5581 GCA_964432895.1 uncultured Candidatus Kuenenia sp. | reverse complement strand
TGCAGAACGTGACCCTGCCCAACGGCGGCCTGCGGGTCGATGTTGTGGACGAGGGGATCGGGAAGCCATCTGCAGGGGGCACGCAGCCTGTGCCTTCGAGCGGCGCGAACCTGCTGCCTCAGCAGGTGCCGCCCGGCACACCAGGGGTCGTGACGAATACCGGCATCATCGCCTCCAGCCAGTTCAACGACGGCGGCTTCGGTCCGATCGGCATTCAGGCCAGCGGACTCTCCGTCGGCGGTGACCTGTCGATCATGTCGCGAACCACTCTTGGCTCACCGAGCGTGCCAGTCGCGCCCATCGCCGTGCCGTTCTCGCCGGCAGTGCAGTCCATGCCGGTCAACACCGGCACCATCCGTGACAGCCAATTTGCCGACGGCGGTTTTGGCGACATCGGCCTGCAGCTGCGGACCGTGAAGGTGGGTGGCTCGGTCGATGTCAGCGCGGAACGGTTACTGATCCAACCGACGACGGGGCCCAAGTCTGTCGGGCCCCCGATCCTCGTCGGAAGGCTCACGGCCACGACGCGGCTGGTGACGTTCGCCAAGAGCCCCGCCGGCTCGGCTCCGCCCACCAGCATGCTCTACCCTGGCATGCTGGTCACCGGCAGGGGCATTCCGCCCAAGACCGTGATCCAATCGATCGGCGGTCCCTACCGGCTCATGCTCTCGAAGCGGCCGCAGGCGACAGGCGCCATCCGCCTGACATTCTTCGCGCCTGTCACGGCCACGAACACCGGTTCGATCGTTTCCAGCCAGGTGGCTGACGGTGGGTTTGGCGACATCGGCCTCCAGTGGTCCAACGTGACGGTCGGGGGACGGGTGGCCACGCAGCACAGCGGCCTGCAGGTCCAGCCGGGAGTCGACAACGTCAGCTCGATCACGACCGGCCAGAAGCAGTTCGGCCTCCTGACCACTCCGGGCTTCGCGTCGACGGCAGCGTCGCCGGGGGCCGTCACCCCCGTCGCGCCGAGCGGTACGGCCGGGACCGCGACCACGACCGGCTCGAGCAACGACGCGACCAACAGCGGGCGGATCGTCGCCAGCCAGTTCGCGGACGGCGGCTTCGGCGACATCGGCCTGCAGTGGCAGAACGTCCAGGTGAGCGGCAACGTCGAGGCGACGCACAACTCCCTCTCCGTCCAGCCCGAGAACACCAACCAGGGTCTGATCACCGTCGCCGACGTCTCCTTCACCACGTCGCCGTCGGCGTTCGCCCCTTCGCAGGCCTCCAGTGGCGGCGTGCTGTCATCAGATCCCGCCGTCGTGACGCAGGGAACGCCCGTGTCGCCAAAGCTGCCCGCACCGACGAACCCGGGCATGTCGCGATACCTTTCCAATTCGGCCACCAACAGCGGGCTGGTCAAGCAGAGCCAGTTCGCCGATGGCGGCTTCGGCGACGTCGGCCTGCAGTGGTCCAACGTGAACATCCGCGGCGACGTGCAGGTGGTCCACAATGCGCTGTCAATCCAGCCCGAAGGATCGAACCTCGCGGGTGTCTCGGTCCAGAACGTCACGTTCGGCGCCGCGACGAGCCCGGTCGGCGACCCTCGGCTGAGGCCGGCGACGCTGGCGAGCCTCACGGTGGGGCCGTCCGGCTCCGCCGGCACTCCACCCTTCGTGCCGAACTCGGCCTACGCCCGAAAAGCGAACGCCGTGAACCGGACCAACCAGCAGTATCTGAGCGGTCCGGCCGCTGCCACGACCCTGCAGTGGAGGTCGGTCACCCGCGACGCCACCGGCCTGGTGATCGTCAACAACGTGCTCAAGGTCACCAATAACGGCACGGCTGGAAAGCAGCCCGGTGCGGTGGCGGGCAGCATCACGCTCAAAGGCATCACCTTCCCGGGCAGCGTGCCGCCCCGAGTGCTCTCGGCAAAACCGATCGTGACCGCGAAGGTCGCGGCGGTGCCGGGCCGTCCGGCGGCGTACGGAAGCACCGCCCCGCAGACCGGCAGGGTCAACGCCGCCACGAACAGTGGCACGCTCTCAGGCAATCAGTTTCTCGACGGCGGCACCGGCGACATCGGCCTGCAGTGGCGTGACGTCACGGTCAACGGTTCCGTCCGCATCGAGCACAACTCCTGCTCCATCAACGTGGTAGGAGATGCGAACAACACGGGTCCAATCACCGTCTCAGGCATCCGCTTCGACACCGGTTGGTCGGCGTCGGGTGCCGCCACCGACACCCTCTTGCTGACACCGGCAGCCGGCGTCGCGCAGACCGCCGCTGCCACGCCGACGGTGATCGCCGCGGGCGGCATCAACACGGCGAGCAACTCGGCGACGCTCACGGGCGGCCAGTTTCTCGACGGCGGCATGGGACAGATCGGCCTCCAGTGGCAGCATGTGACGATCAACTGCCCGATTCGCATCGTCAACAACGTGTTCTCCGTCACCGTATCGGGCACCAACACGCGTGGCGTCTCGGTTCAGGACGTGACCTTCGCCTGACGCCTCGCGGACACATGCAGAGGCTTTGGCAGCCCCCGAGCCGGTGATCCACGTACTACGGGGAGCATTCAATAGTTGACATGAGAGACCGCGCTGCGTTGCCGTTGTCATCCAAGCCCGACGCGCCAGCGAGGGAATGCGGGCCTGATTTCTCGCCGATGGATCGCGTTTTCCCTTGCTTGCGCTGCGGGCTTGGATGGAACTCCCGGGAGTAAGTCGAATCGCACTATCCCACGATGACAGTGGGTCGCTTGTCGGGATCGGCGATGGCGTCGTCGAGCAGATCGACCACGCGGTTGGGCACGTCGCCGCGGCCGAAGAGCAGGAAATCGAGGGCCAGATTGAGCCGGTTGCCCTTGCTCCAGCCGAACACGATGTCGAGCGGCGAACCGTTCTTCGTCATCTCCATCGCCAGTTGCGCGATCGTGTGCGACACCGACACGCAGTCGTGCGCCGTGATCACGAAGAAGTCGCCCTCCTGCCGTACGCCGATGATCGGTGCGTTTTCAAATTCGCTCGTGTCGCCGTAGTGAACCTCGAGGAACACGATCGGCACGCCCTGCGGGATGCGGTGCTTGCGACGGATCTCGGCCTCTTTCTCCGCCAGCGACCGCTGCCCGGGCCGATGTGGCACGAGCACCTGAAAGGTGCCGTCGAGGCAGATGTCGGTCCAGAGCATCCTCGCGGCGTCGTCGGCAAAGCGAAACTCCTTGAGTCGCATCTCCTCGGCCCGCCACAAGCGGGAGAAAATCGAGATCGCGAGCACGCAGCCGATGAAGATCGACGCGATGATGATGCCGTCGGGCCGCTCGATCATGTTGGCGATCGTGGTGTAGATGAACACCAGGCAGACCAGAAAGAAGTACACGAGCGATGCACGGCGGCCGAGGATGCCCCGTCCGTCGGTCGGCAGGGGCTTGTGGCTGATGTCGACGAGCGTGGCGATCGCGGCGCTCGTCATGAGCACGAGCACGCCGGTGGCGTAGGCGCCGCCCTGTGCCGATACGTCGGCTTTGAATGCCCAGGTGACGAGCAGGTTGATCGCCGTGAAGGCAAGCACCAGCGGCCGGTAGGCCGCCGCCCATTCCGGTGCCATGCCGTACCGCGGCAGGTACCGTGGCACCATATTAAGCAGGCCCGCCATCGCCGACGCCCCGGCGAACCAGAGGATGAGGATCGTGCTGATGTCGTAGACCGTACCAAACACGCGGCCAAAGAGCGGGCAGATCGGATGCGGGCTCTCGCCATGGGCGAGGTAGGCCAGCGCCCGGTCCATGGCCTTTCCCTTCACCGGCTCGAGCCGGAGTTCGTCGGCGGGGATGAGCGTGTCGGTGCCGGTGACGAGCGACGAGCCGATCAGAAACACCGACATGATCAGGGCGGCCGTGGCGAGCAGCTTCCGCGTGTTGGCGATCCGGGCGGCCGCATTGGTGGGATCGTCCTTTGTCCCCTCCATGAGATGAATCTGCAGCACGCCGGTCTCGAATCCGCTCATGCCGAGCGCCAGCTTCGGAAACACGATGCAGGCGATGCCCAGCACCACCCACAGGCCGCTCCCGCTGATGGGCGCGTGGTCGAGGTGGTAGTTGCCGGCGGAGATCTCCGAGAACCAGTGATGCAGGAGGGCCGGGTGCGTGATCAGATGAAAGAGCCCCGCCCCGACCACGATCGCGGTCAGCCCGAGGTAGGCGACGACGAGCACGAGTGCCAGCCCCACGACCTCGCTGAAGCCCTTGAGGAACATCGCTCCCAGCAGCACGAGCAGGCTGCAGGTCACGACCATCTCGCTCTCCATGAAGGCGGGCACCTGCGCAGCGTAGTAGGAGTTGCTGACGAGATGCGCCGCGGCGTCGGCGGCGGAGAGCGTTTTCGTGATCACAAAGTCGGTGGCCGCGAAGCCCACCAGTACGAGCACCACGATCTTGTTCCACCAGCCGTGGAACAGCCGCTCGATCATGCCGATGGAGCCGACACCGTCGGGTGTCTCCCCTGCGACGTGACGATAGACGGGCAGCGCGCCGAAGAGCGTCACGAGCACCAGAATCAGCGTCGCGATGGGAGCGAGCGTGCCGGCCCCCTCGAAAGCGATCGATGGCTGGTAGCCCAAGGTGCTGAAGTAGTCGACGCCGCACAGGCACATGATCAGCCACCAGGCATAATGGTGGTCGTGATGATGATGCTGGTCGGCGGCTGGCTGGCTCATTCGCGGCGGGCCCCCACCAGCGTGCCGACGCGTTCGCCGGAGACGGCCCGCTCGATGTTGCCGTCCCGCCGGTAGTTGAAGACGAGGATCGGCATGGCGTGCTCCATGCACTGCGAGATCGCGGTGGCGTCCATCACCCGGAGGTTCTGCTCCAGCACCTGCTGGTAGGTGAGGTCGCGATAGAGCATCGCATGCGGATTCTTCTCCGGATCGTCGGAGTAGACACCATCGACGCGGGTGGCCTTCATGAGGATGTCAGCCTCAAGTTCGAGCGCCCGCTGGGCGCCAGCCGTGTCGGTGGTCACGAACGGGCTGCCGGTGCCGGCCGCCAGGATCACGATTCGTCCCTTCTCAAGATGCCGCTTGGCCCGGCGGCGGATGTAGGGCTCGGCCACGCCCTCCATGCGGATGGCCGTCATCAGCCGGGTCTGCACGCCGAGGCTCTCGATGGCATCCTGCAGGGCAAGCCCGTTGATCACCGTGGCGAGCATGCCCATCGAGTGCCCCGTGGCCTCCTGGATGCCGGAATTGCCGGCCGTGAAGGACGCCCCGCGGAGGATGTTGCCGCCACCGATCACGACGGCCAGTTGCGTGCCGCGGGCCGCAGCCTGCACCGTCTGCCGGGCGATGTGGAGCACCTCCTCCATCGAGATGCCGCGCTCACCCTGGCGAGCAAAGCTCTCGCCCGAGAGTTTGAGGAGCACGCGACGATAGAGGCCGGCGTCCATGGTGGTGGTGGTAACGGACCAGGGGGTAGGTGCTGGTTTCAGCCGCCGATCCGCCAGTTCTCCAGCCGCTTGACCTGCAGCCCGGCCGAGCTGGCGAGCTGGCCGACGGTCTGCTTGTCGTCCTTCACGAAGGGTTGCTCGAGGAGCACGCACTGACTGAAGAAGTTGCGAAGCCGGCCTTCGATCATCTTGGCGAT
>CAYSPN010000181.1:0-28949 GCA_964432895.1 uncultured Candidatus Kuenenia sp. | reverse complement strand
CGCGGTGGACCTTCTTCCTTCGATCCTTCGCCTTCGAACCGAAGGACGCGGTCCCAAGACCGAGTTTCCGCTTCACGGCATCGGCCAGTTCGTCAGACAGGATCCGCAGGTGCGGCACGTCTCGCACGATCCAGTCTGTTTCGGGCAGATGAACGACCCGTTTCTTACCCGTCTGGCGGTCGAGCACCTGCTTCGTCTTGCGAAAGATATCCGTCCCGACCAACTTCTCCCGTCGGTAGTGCTGACGAACACGGCCGTCGGTCCACGTCTGCTTTCCGCCAACCTTGTGCTCATTGAATAGCCTCGCGACGTCGATGGCGCTCTTCCCTTCGTAGGCGATCATCTCGGCACCGCGGCGTGTCCACTCCGCCGCTTCGGGATCGATCTCGACAAGCTTCTCGATCGTGCCCTTGTGGGTGATGACCAGGTTGCCCGCGGAGTCTTTCACGTCCACCAGGCGATAGCCGACACCGGGCGGCTGGATGTTGTCGCCACGCCGGAAGGCGTCGTCCATGCCGCGGCGGACCTTCGCCCTCAGTTGATGAATAAAGGCCTCGTTCATCGAGCCGAGCATAGGCAGCAGGATCGTCGACTGCGGGTTCGCGCTATCGAAGCCGTCGCTGGCACCGACGAGCCGTACCTCGGTGTCGGCGGTCAGCTCCCCGAGCCTGAGCGACTCGATCGTGCTGCGGCTCATCCGAGACAGGTCGTCGATCACAAACCAGGCGGCTCTGGTATCAGCCCGTCGCTCAACGAGCGTCTTGGCGAGCGCATACCCCCGTCGGCAGGCGAGCGTGCCGCTCACGGCCGCGTCCGCGCAGACGTACTGCCAGGGAATGAAGACGCCGTCGTGGCGGGCACGAGTAAGCACGTTGAGAAGCTGTTGATCGAGCGACCGCGGGTTGGACCCCTCGTCGCTGAACCGCAGGTAGGCGATCCCGAGGGCGGTCCACGCCTTGGGCATGCTCATGCCCTGGAACACGTCGATCGCCTGGCTGCGAAAACGCCGCTCGAAGTCATCGGCCATGGGCTCCACCGTCGCCGGCATTGCGACCGGCACGGCGGGAGTGCCGACCAGCGTCGGCCACAGCCGGGCCTGCGCGTCGAGATACGTACGCGCCAGATCTATCAGGCCTGCCCGCTCAGGAAGGCCGAAACTGTCGCTCCTGACACGGCCACGGCCGGTCGGGGGCTGGGAGTTGGGGTTCGAGGAATCATCAAACGAGAAACCGCCGGCTTCGCCAGCATTAGAAATGATGTCCATGGGACGTGAGTTCCGCGGGGCGAACAAAGGGTTCGCCAGCCGTTGAAGACACGGGCCAGAAGGAGACCGCGGGACGAGCCGTGTGGGCTGTCATTTGATCGTCCTCCCGGCGGCTCCCGGCACCACGAACCGCAGCAATTCCTGGGCGTCGAATTCGACGTATTCCGGGAAGATCGCCAGGGTCGCGATGTCGAAGGGGCCCCGGTTATCCATAGGCAGCAGCGGGCCGCTGCTATTGTCACGACCGAACGACTTGTCCTTGGTCAGGCCCCCGGCGGTTTTCCCGCCGATTCCCATCTCAGCGAGGGCATGCAACTGCTCGTAGAGAAGAGGGATCGCCGCATCGGCCAGCGAGAGACTGTTGCGAATGCGGTGATTGAGATCGGCGAACCCAGCCGCTCGCCCGCAAGCGATAGTCACCAGCCGCGGGTGCGAAGCCAGTCGCACGCACGGGCCTTCCAGTCGAGCTGGCCGGGGAGCGTGTTGCCGGCCTTGAGACCGAAGCCGTGGCCCCCCTTCTCGTAGATGTGGATCTCCGCAGGCACCTTCGCCTTCACGAGCTCGAGGTAGAGATTGGCCGAGCCTTGGGGCACCGAGCCGGGATCGTCGCCGCACTGGGCGATGAACATCGGCGGCGCCGCGCTATCGATCGTCACGTCAGATCGCACGCCTTGATTGCCCTCGCCCACAATTTTCCAGGCGTAGAGCAGGAGCACCGCGTCGGGCCTGGCCGACACGGCCGGATCGGCAGCCGGGAACCGCGGCGGGTTCGTGGCCGCCACGAGCGTGGCCTGCCCGCCGGCTGAGAACCCGAGCACGGCGATCTTCGCCGGATCGAGCTGGAACTCGGCCGACCGCCGCCGCACCTCCTGCACCGCCTTCTGGATGTCCTGCACCGGCGCGGCGTTGGGCACTGGCATCTTCCCCGTCGGCACACGATGCAGCACGAGACACGCCACGATCCCATGCTCGTTGAGCCAGCGGCAGGCGTCGGAGCCCTCGTGCTCGTCAGCGAGGATGCCGAACCCGCCTCCGGGAACCACGAGCACGGCACCGCGAAGCCTGGCCGGCTCAGTCCGCGGAATGTCGTAGACCACGATGCGTGGATTGGAGACGTTCGACCGACGTGCGATCCCGTCGGCCTTCTTCTCGACCGTCTCCGCCGGCTCGGTCGGCACCCGCGGCTCAGGCACGCCGTCAGGCCAGAGCACGATCTCCTGCAGCTCAGCGGCATTCGCTGCGGGCGATTGATACGCGACAGTCAGGCAGACGGCGACCACGAGCAGCAGGCGGTTCATGCAATGATCTCCTTGACGACGCGGGACGGCTCCACGCCCGTCAGCCGGAAATCGAGCCCCGAGAAGCGGTACGTGAGCTGCTCGTGATCGATCCCCAGGAGGTGGAGCACCGTGGCGTGCAGATCGCGCACATGCACGCCGTTCTCCGCGACGTTATAGCTGAAGTCGTCGGTGCTGCCGTACGTCATGCCGGGCCTCACGCCGCCGCCGGCCAGCCACATCGTGAAACACCGCGGATGATGGTCGCGGCCGGCCTCGGCAGTCTGCCAGTTGCCCTGCCCCGCCACGCCGCGGCCGAACTCACCTCCCCAGATCACGAGCGTGTCGTCGAGCAGGCCACGGCGTTCGAGATCGATCAGGAGCGCCGCCGTCGGCTGATCGGTGTCGCGGCAGCGGGCGGTACACCAGCTCGTGAGGCGGCTGTGGTGATCCCAGTCGGGATGGAAGAGTTGAATGAACCGCACATCTCGCTCGGCGAGCCGGCGGGCGAGGATGCAGTTGGCGGCATAGCTGCCCGGCCGGCGTGAATCAGGACCGTAGAGAGCGAAGGTTTCCTCCGTCTCGTCTGCCAGATCGACGAGATCCGGCACGCTCGTCTGCATGCGGTAGGCCATCTCATATTGGCGGATCCGCGTCTCGATCTCCGGATCGCCCGTGGCCGCCTGACGCAGGCCGTTGATCTCGGCCAAGCCATCGAGCATGCCCCGGCGAAGGCCGCGAGGCAGACCGGCGGGATCGCCGAGGTCGAGCACCGGATCGCGGGCGTTCCGCAGTTTCACGCCCTGATAGCGGGAAGGGAGGAATCCGGAGCCCCAGTAATGGTCGTAGAGCGGCTGGTCGCTCGGCCTCTGCATCTTCGAGATCATCACCAGGAAGTCGGGCAGATCACGGTTCTCGCTACCGAGTCCGTAGCTCACCCAGGCGCCCATCGTCGGCCGGCCGGGAATCTGGTTCCCTGTCAGGAATTGCGTCATCGCCGGCGCGTGATTGATCTGGTCGGTGTGCATGCTCTTGATGAAGCAGCACTTCTCGGCCACCTTCGCCAGATGCGGCAGCCACTCCCCCACGGTCGCGCCGCTCTGCGGACACCGCGTGAACGTGGTCTTGGCCGGCATGACGAGCTGCTTTTGATTCGCCGTCATCGTCGTCAGCCGCTGCCCCTGCCGCACCGACTCCGGCAGCTCCTTGCCGGCCCACTTCACGAGCTCGGGCTTGGCGTCGAAGAGCTCGAGCTGTGACGGCCCACCTGACTGCGTCAGGAAGATCACCCGCTTGGCCCGGGGGGCGAAGTGCGGCAGCCCGGGCAGGCCGATCACGTCGCCGGCTGCGCCGGCCTCGCGGCCGAGCAGATGGGCAAGGCCCAGGGCGCCGACCGAGAGTCCGACACTGCGCGAGAGAAAATGCCGCCGCGTGACCGCGAGTCCGTGGTCGCCGTGTTCACCACCAAGCCGTTCGTCATTCATGGGTGATGGCCTCGTCGAGGTTGAGGATCAGGCTGGCCACGAGCGTCGCGGTGGCTCGCTCGACTCGGTCCGCTGCTACGGCCGGCACGGGAAACAGGTCGCCCGGATCGGTGGCGTCAAGCAGGGCGGCCGCATCATCCGGGTGCAGGCCGTAATGCTCCCGGGCCCGCGCCGCCTCGCGGTCGAGCACGGCCCGCTCGGCGGCCCTCGGCTCCCGAAACAGCACAGACCGAAACATCGCAGCAGGGTCGCGATCCCGCTCCGCGAGCGCCCGCGCCGCCTCCAGATAGATCGCGTCGTTCAAGAGCGTGAGCGCCTGGAGCGGCGTGTTGGTCCGCGGCAGCCGCACCTCGCAACTGCGGCGCTGGGCCGCATCGAAGAGAAACGTGGGGGCGATCGCCCGCCGCCAAAACGCGTACAGCGTGCGCCGGTGCTGGGCTGGGCCTTCGCTGGGCTCATACGTGAATCGCCCCATGAACATCTCCTCCCACACTCCCGGCGGCTGCCAGGGCTTCACCGGCGGGCCGCCGACAGCGGGATTGAGGAGGCCGGCCACGGCGAGCGCCTGGTCGCGAAGCATCCAGCTCGGCAGACGATGCCGGCCGCCGCGGGCCAGGAGGCGATTGTCGGGATCACGGGCCAGCAGCTCGGGCGACACCTCCGACGCCTGCCGGTAGGCGCGGCTCGTCACGATCTGCCGGCACAGCCGCTTCACATCCCAGCCGTGCTCGACGAAGTCCACGGCCAGCCAGTCGAGCAGGTCGGGGTGCGTCGGCCGCTCGCCCTGCAGCCCGAAGTCCTCCGTCGAGCGGACGATGCCGGCCCCGAAGAAGAGCTGCCAGACATGGTTCACGATCACGCGGGCCGTGAGCGGGTTCGTCGGCCCGACGAGCCAGTTGGCGAGATCGAGACGCGAGGCCGGCCGGCCCGGCAGCATCGTCGAGAAGGGCCCGAGCACCGCCGGCGTGCCCGGCCCGACGGCGTCGCCCTTCGCGTCCCATACGCCGCGAAGGAGCACATGCGTGGTCCGCCGCTCCGGACGTTCCGCGAGCACCATCACGTCCACCTTCGCCGCCGCTTTTGTCTCGGCGAGTTGTCGCGCGGCCCGATCGGCCGCCCGCTTTGCGATTCCATACGGCCCATGGTCGGCGAGGAACTGCTGCCGCAGCCGTTCGCGGAGCGGCGGCGGAAGCCGCGCAGGATCGGTCGCGCCGGCAGCGACCGCGGCGGCGAACTGCTCCAATGGCGCAGGCTCGACGCTCGTCACGGCCGGCCCCGCCTGATCGGTCACCGACAGGCGAAACCGCCCGACATTGGCATCGCCCCTCGTTGACCGCTGCCGCAGTTCGAACACGATTTCCTCGTCGGCTTCGAGCACGAGCGGCTCTCCCAGGGCAAACACAGCCGTATGGCTCGCCGCGGCAGCCGCATCCCGTACGCCCCAGCCGTTCCGCGGATCATCGTCGAGCACGCCGCCGATGCTGCCGTAGTTGTCGTGCTTCTTGGGATCGTCGGAATGGTCGGCGACGGCACGCACGAACGGAAACTCGCGGACCTGTGAACTGCCGCGCTTGGTCACCCGCAGCTTCACGTCGGTGAGCGTGAAGTGGCCCGATGGACCGCGGGAGAAGAGCCCGTGCGCGTGCGACTCGTGCGTAAACACCTCCAGCTTCACGCCCGTCACTCGCGGCAGTGCCACCGGCGCCGTGACGAGGTAGTCATCCTGCACGGGGTTCGGGCCACTCGTCTGAATCGTGCCGTCGGCCTCGACGGCAAAGAGCGTGCCTTCGGTCGATTCAATCGTGCTCGGCTCCAGAGGCCGCCAGGCGGTGAAGCCTCCGGCCTTCGTCAAGGCAACGACCTGTTCCTCGAGCCACGCCGCGAATGCCGGCTCGGCCGCGCGGCGGGCCACCTCGACTGCCGGCGCGCGGGCATCGACCAGCCGCTGCGCCTCCGCCACAGCCCGCGCGACATGGGGTGACGAGACGGCGAGATAGGGCTTGGCTCCGCGGCCCGCCGCGCCGGTCTCGGCGATCGAGTCGAAGAAGGCATTGAGCTGGTAATACTCGTGGTGCGTGACGGGATCGTATTTGTGGGTATGGCACTGGCAGCAGCCGACGGTGATCCCCAGCCAGAGCGTGCCCAGCGTGTTCACGCGGTCGATCACGTAGTCCACCCGCGATTCCTCGGGATCACGGCCCCCCTCTCCGTTGGTCATGTGGTTGCGATGGAAGCAGGTGGCGAGCCGCTGCTCGACCGTGGCGTTCGGCAGCAGGTCGCCCGCGCACTGCTCGAGCGTAAAGCGGTCGAACGGCATGTTGGCGTTGAAGGCCTCGACCACCCAGTCACGCCAGGGCCAGTTGGTGCGATTGTCATCCCCCTGAAACCCGTCGGTATCGGCATAGCGGGCGGCGTCAAGCCACCACATCGCCATCCGTTCGCCAAAGTGCGGCGAGGCGAGCAACTCGTCCACCAGCCGGTCGTACGATGCACCTGCTGAGTCGCGGGCGAGCGACTCGACCTGGCCACGGCTCGGTGGCAGCCCCGTCAGGTCGAGCGAGACTCGGCGGGCGAGCGTGTGCGGCGTTGCCTCGGCCGCGAAGGTGAGCCCCTTCGCGGGAAGTCGCGCGCCGATAAATGCATCGATCGGATGCGCATGCACCGCCGGCACCGGCGGCTTCACAGGCGGCTCGAATGCCCAATGCGTGCCCCACGGCGCCCCCTCGGCGATCCATCGGGTCAGGGTCTCCACCTGGTCGGGTGAAAGCGGTTTTTTGTGCGCCGTCGGGGGCGGCATCTGCACGTCGGGATCGGTCGCGATGATCCGTTGAATCAGTTCGCTCGTCGCCGGTGCATCGAGACTGATTGCTGCAAGCGCCCCCTCTCGGGTGTCGAGCCGCAGGTCGGCCTCCCGATGCCCCTCGTCCGGCCCGTGGCAGGCGAAGCAGTTCTCGGAAAGGATCGGCAGCACGTCGCGGCTGAAACGCACGGGCTCCGTCGCGACGACACGCACGCCGGCCGTGGCGGTCGCGAATGCCACGGCGAGGGCGACACAGATTCGGTGGCACGAGGCTGGCTGCATTTCGAAAGTGTTTCATGCGACGGCTTTCGCGTCTTGCATGGCCGCCGGAATCCCATGGTACGATTTGACCATCCCTCAGGCCTGCCATGCCCCCTCGCCCCGACCCCGCCGCCGCATTCCGCCAGGATTTCTTTGCGCGGTGCCCGCAGGCCGAGTCGCTGATGCGGCTCTTCGACGCCCTGCCGCAGACCTATTTCTTCGCGAAGAATCGCGAGAGTCGGTTCGTGACCGTGAACCACATGTTTCTCGACAACCACGGCCTCTCAGATGAATCGCAGGCGATCGGCAAGAGCGACCGCGACTTCCATCCGCCGCTCATGGCCGAGGCCTACATTGCCGAAGACCGGCGCGTGATGGCCTCACGGCGGCCGCTGCCCGGGCAAGTGTGGGCCGTGCTTCACCGGCGGACCACGCCGCGATGGTATGTCTGCACCAAGACGCCCCTCTTCGACCCCGATGACGCGGTGGTCGGAATCGCGGGGGCGATGTATCGCATCGACGATCCGAATGTGTTGGCCGGCTATTTCCAGGAACTCATGCCCGCGGTCCGGCATGTGGACCGCCACTATGCGACGTCGATCTCGATGGCGGAGATGGCGAAACTGGCCGGGCTCTCGACGACCCATTTCAACCGGCGGTTCCGCCAGTTGCTGCGGATGACGCCCTCGCAGTATCTCCGCACGGTGCGGGTGCAGCATGCCCGCGGGCTGATCACCACGACCGACAAGCCGCTGGCGGAGATCGCCACCCTCACCGGCTTCACCGACCAGAGCCACTTCACCCGCCGGTTCCGCGAGACCACCGGCCTCACGCCCGACGCCTACCGCCGCCGGTTTCGCCGGTGAATCTGCTCATGCCACAGGCGGCAGGAGCCGGGCCAGTTCGACGACCACGCGGCCTCCGGCGTCATCGACCACGCCGGCACACGAAACCGGCTCGTGCGGCTCGACACTCACCTCTTCGGCGTAGCCGCTACCCGCCGGTCGCCCCACCTCGGGGCTCTTGGCCGGCTCACGAAACACCCGCGTTCGCCGCGTGGCCGCGTCGATCACCCAGACCTCCGGGACGCCATGCCGGGCGTAGAGCGGCACCTTCGTGCCGAGATCGTAGGCAAGGCTCGTGTCCGCAACCTCGATGACAAGCAGCACGTCGGTCGGGCCCGGATGCGCCGTCGTATACAAGTCGGCACGAGGCCGGAGGATCGCAATGTCGGGTTCGGGCTCGCTGATGTCGTCGAGTCGCAGCGGGTTTTGACACCGGATAAACACAGCCTCACCCGCACGCCGGCCGAAGTGTCTGGCGAGGACATCTACGATCGCGGCGTGCAAGACTCCGATTGGCGACATGTCGATGATCTCCCCATCGATCAGTTCCACCCGATCCGCAGGACCGAGGATGCCCGTCTCGCCCATTTGATGAAACGCATCCACTGAAATGACGTGGCGGGACGGGGCGGCAAATGGAACCGTGGCCATGGCGGCGAAACCCTCGACAAAAAAACCTCAGCCGAACTGCAGTAAATATACAGACAAGTATACAGACGCACACCACCCTGTCAATCCCTTGAAGCAGGACAGGGGTCTTCGCCGTGACGACTTCACCTTCTATCACGATGTGCACACCCTCTCGCAAGGATAGGTCGGCCAATGGCACTTCGGCAAGCATCGACCGAGCGGAGCGCCCATCACAACCAGCCTTAATATCCCTGATAGCCTGGCGGATTCGGCTGGCCATGATCCTTGGCGGCGTGCGACTGGAGACGGTGGAACGACGACGCGGAGGACGTAGCAGAGGTGGTCGACATCCACGGGGCGTGTCCTTCCCATGCACGTTCTGTATCGCAGATAGGCATCCAGTCCATTTGAAGTATTGCTCCGGGGCTGCCACGATACTGTTACGACAAGCCGCGCCCGCGGTCGCAGAGCCCAGCCGACACGACGAGGAGAACACCGATGCGCCGCCAAACGACTGCCTGCATGCTGGCCGGGGCGATGCTCTTTGCCCTGCCCTGCCGCGGCGCCGACCCCGCCGCCGAGTGCCCTGTGATCGGACACCCTGCCGCCGCGACGCGGACCACTTCCGCCGGGGGCATGACCAACGGCGACTGGTGGCCCGACCAGGTCAACCTCGACATCCTCCACCAGAACCCACCCGCCGGGAACCCGCTGGGCGGCGACTTCGACTACGCCGCGGAGTTCGCGACGCTCGACCTCGCCGCGGTCAAACAGGATCTCAAGACGCTGATGACCAGTTCACAGGCCTGGTGGCCCGCCGACTACGGCCACTACGGCCCGCTCTTCATCCGGATGGCCTGGCACTCGGCCGGCACCTACCGTGTGGCCGACGGCCGCGGCGGCGCCGGCTACGGCACACAGCGGTTCGCGCCCCTCAACAGCTGGCCCGACAACGCCAACCTCGACAAGGCCCGGCGGCTGCTCTGGCCCATCAAGCAGAAATATGGCCGGCGGATCTCCTGGGCCGACCTGATGATGCTCGCCGGCAACGTGGCCCTGGAGTCGATGGGCTTCGAAACCTTCGGCTTCGGCGGCGGCCGGGCCGACGTCTGGGAGCCGCAGACCGACGTGGATTGGGGGCCCGAGACCGAGTGGCTCGGCGACAAGCGATATGCCGGCGACCGCCAACTCGACAACCCGCTCGCGGCCGTGCAGATGGGCCTGATCTACGTCAATCCCGAGGGCCCGAACGGCAAGCCCGACCCGCTCGCCGCGGCCCGCGACATCCGCGAGACGTTCGCGAGGATGGCCATGAACGACGAGGAGACGGTGGCCCTGATCGCCGGCGGCCATACGTTCGGCAAGTCGCACGGCGCCGGGCCCGCCGACAACGTGGGGCCTGCGCCCGAAGCGGCGCCGATCGAGGAGCAGGGGCTCGGCTGGAAGAACCGCTTCCGCTCGGGCAAGGCCGCCGACACGATCACCAGCGGCCTCGAAGGCGCCTGGACCTCCACGCCCACGAACTGGTCGAACGGCTACTTCGACAACCTCTTCGGCTACGAATGGGAGCTGACCAAGAGCCCGGCCGGAGCCTGGCAGTGGACGCCCAAGGACGCCTCGGCCAAGGGCACGGTGCCCGACGCCCACGACGACGCGAAGTCACATGCCCCGATGATGTTCACGACGGACCTGGCCCTGCGGATGGATCCCGCCTACGGCCCGATCTCCAAGCGGTTTCACGAGCACCCCGATCAGTTCCAGCAGGCGTTCGCCAAGGCCTGGTACAAGCTCACGCACCGCGACATGGGGCCGGTGGCGCGGCTGGTGGGCCCCGAGGTGCCGCCGGCCCAGCTGTGGCAGGATCCGGTGCCGGCGGTCGATCACCCGCTCGTCGATGCGGCCGACGTGGTGGCACTGAAGGCGAAGATCCTCGCCTCCGGACTGTCGGCGGCCGACCTCGTGAAGACGGCCTGGGCCTCGGCCTCCACATTTCGTGGCAGTGACAAGCGGGGTGGCGCTAACGGCGGCCGCATCCGCCTCGCGCCCCAGAAGGACTGGTCTGTCAACGAGCCGGCGAAGCTGGCACGATCGCTCGAGGCGCTCGAGCGGGTTCAGCGGGAGTTCAACGCCGGCCAGACTGACGGCACGAAGGTGTCGCTCGCCGACCTGATCGTGCTCGGCGGCGCGGCGGCGATCGAGAAGGCGGCGCGGGACGCCGGCCACGACGTCACGGTGCCGTTCACCCCGGGCCGTACCGACGCCACGCCGGAGATGACCGATGCCGACTCGTTCACGGTGCTCGAGCCGAAGACTGACGGGTTTCGCAACCATTTCTCCCGCGAGATCGACCGGCCGGCCGAGGAGCTACTCGTCGACCGGGCGCAGCTGCTCACGCTCTCCGCCCCGGAGATGACGGTGCTCGTTGGCGGCCTGCGGGTGCTCGGCGCCACCACGGGCAAGGGGCCGATGGCCTCACTCGGCGTGCTCACGAGCAAGCCCGGCACGCTCACCAACGACTTCTTCACGAACCTTCTCGACATGAGCACCGAGTGGAAGCCGTCGCCCGTGTGCGACCAGTTCTTCGAGGGCCGCGACACGCAGAGCGACGCCGTGAAGTGGACGGCGAGCCGGGCCGATCTGGTGTTCGGTTCCAACTCGCAGCTCCGCGCCATCGCCGAGGTCTACGCCAGTGCCGATGCCGAGGAGAAGTTCGTGGCCGACTTCGTGGCAGCCTGGACGAAGGTAATGAGCCTCGACCGGTTCGATCTGTCGGCGGCGACCCGCCAGGGCGCAAGACGCGGGATCGACCGCTGATCGGCTGCATGCCCCCGCAGCGATCCAGCTTGGGTTCGCGATCGCACGCAGGTCGTGTTTGCCTCGCCCCAGAAGGCGATTTTCGCGGTCGAGAAATACCGCAAAACGCTCGAGGCCGTGATCGCACGCAAGAAGATCGACGCCCGGTTCCGTCACAATTCCCCAACGTGTTTGCACTCGGCGATGCCGCCGGGCTCCCCACGTCGAAGACCGGCGCCGCTGTTCGCAAGCAGGCACCGGTGGTTGTGCACAATCTGCTGTCTGCGATGCAGGGCGGTCCGGTCGACGCCGCCTACGACGGCTACACTTCCCGCCCCGTCGTGACCGGCTATGGCAAGATGGTGCTCGCGGAGTTTGACTACGACAGCAAGCCGAAGGAGTCCTTCCCGTCCGACTAATCGAAGGAGCGATACAGCATGTGGCTGCTCAAGACGTAGGTGCTGCCCCGCCTGTATTGGTACGGCATGCGCCGCGGAAGGCTCTGACTGTCACCGTCGCCCGGCCATCGACCAACGGACTGGCGAATCGGGCTGGTCGGCAACTCCCGGTGACGCGCCATCGGCTGCGCACGTTTCCCGAGTGCCGGCTTCAGTACACTCCGAGCGTTGCCCATCCATCCGTCTGGCGGTTGAGGTTGAAGATCATCGCCGAATGGGCGATGCGGATCCCGGGCATGACGTCATCGAGCGAGTGGCCGCCGCGAATGACCGACTGGCCGCATACCCAGACCTCGACGCCGTTGGCCAGTAGTTTTTCGACCAATTCGCGGTTCGGATTGGATTTCCCGTTAGCAGCCTTGGCGTGGGCTGCGTCGTTGAGTGCCGCGGAGGTCGCTTGAAAGTGGAGGATCACTGCAATCTGCGGTCGCTCCTGGCCCAGCTTTTCGAGTTCTAAGATGTTCACGAGGCGGGCGGCGCTCTCCAAGCCGCGGTTGGGCTTTCCCTCCGGCGCCGCGGCCGTCGTATCGAACACCACCTTGCCGCCCGGCCGCGGCCGTTCACCGGCATCAGGCAGCGACACCACAGAGCCATACTTCTCGATCTTCGGAAACTGTGGCTGGGGCGTCTTGGCCGGCTCGGCGGCTGGGCAGATGGCGGTGAACGATGCGGACGCGAGCACCAACAGATTCAGGATGTGGAGTACACAGACACGTCGAATCATGGAAACACTCCTTTGTGGAACGGAATGCAAGCAAGGATGATCACCACCCGAACACTGTCTTGGCGATGATGAAAGTCGCCACCAGGACGATCGCCAGAGCGAATACCCGGGCCACCGTGGGCCCGCCGAGTCGGCGACCGACCAAGGAACCTACGAAGAGCGCCGGCACGCTGCCGGCCACAAAACTGCCCGCGATATCGAGCGGGATCGGGCGGCCAGCCGCCCACTGCGACGCAACGGCCGACATGCCGACGAGCGTCATCACGAAGAGCGACGTGCCGACAGCCCGAAAGACGTCCATGGTGGCGAATGCCACGAGCGCCGGGACGATCAGGAACCCACCGCCGACTCCGAACAGACCGGAGAGCAGGCCAACGACGAGGCCCACAAGCGTGAGCAGGACGAAGCACCGCGTGGTCATCCTGAGATTCCCCTCCGCATCACGGCTGCACGTCGGGCCGACACCGGTGGCGAAGACGGAGGCACCCGTATGTTCGGCCGTGTCGGAGGCCTTCCGCCACATTCGCACGGCGATCACGACCATGAGGATCGCAAACGATGCAAGCAGTGCCTGGGGCGGAATGCGATCGCCCAGCCAGCTCCCGAGCGGCGCCGTGAGCATCCCTGCCACCGCGAAGAGCAGCCCCGTGCGAAGCTCGACCTGACCGTAGCGCCACCGCTCGATCGCACCGACAGCCGCCGTCGCCGCGACCGTCACCAGTGAGACACTGACGGCCGTCCGGGGTTCGACGCCAAGCCCATAAACGAGCAGCGGTACGGCGAAGATCGCCCCACCTCCGCCTGTCAGGCCCAGCGACAGCCCGACGATGATGCCAGATGCCACCGAGGCGGCCGCAGCCCACGCAGGGGGGCTCGCGGACGCGACTGCATCGATGGTGGCAAGCACGGCGTTCATAGCGGTTGTCCCGATCTGGGATGCGGATTCCACGGGCTCACGTCGGCAGGGGCCCCGACTCGCCGGGAAGCTTGGCGGCGAGCCATGCCTTGTAGCCCCCGACCATGTCGTGCACGTCGGTGCGGCCGAGGTTCTGCAGCACGCTGGCGGCGATCGCGGAGCGGTAGCCACCCTCGCAGTGCACGACAATCGGCCTGTCCTTGGGAATCTCGCCGACCCGTTCGTCGAGATGGGGCAGCGGGATGTTGAGGCTGCCCTTGATGTGGCCGCCGGCATGTTCCGCCGCGCTTCGCACGTCGACGACCGTGGGAGGTGCGCCGGCATCGGTCCGACTGCCGTCGCGCCATTCGGCGAGCGCGGGGGCCGTGATCCGCTCCGTACGTTGCACCAGATCGTCGCGCTTCGCCAGAGCGTTCATGCCGCCGTCGAGGTAGCCCCCGACATTGTCGAAGCCGATCCGACCAAGCCGCATGACAGCCTCCTGCTCGCCACCCTCCTCGGCGATGACGACGATCGGCTTGTCGTGAGAGAGCATCGACCCGGCCCATGTCGCGTACTTGCCATTGAGTGCGATGTTGAGGGCACCCTTCAGATGGCCGCCCTCGAAGTCGAGGCCGTCGCGGACGTCGAGGATTTGGGCGCCCGACTTCTCGAGCCTGAGCACGTCGTCGAGCGAGAGCGCCTTCAGCGTCTTCTGCATCGCCTCCTCCAGGGATGCCCGCTCCTTCCGGTTCAAAATCGCATCGTGCACGAAGTATTCCGGGGCCTCCGGTTGGTCGGCCGTGACGATCGCCTTGAAGGCCTCCCGGCTCATCGGCTGAAGGGCGTAGTTGAACTTCTTCTGCTCGCCGATCGTGGAGACCGTCTCTTTCGACAGGCTCTTGCCGCACATGCTGCCGGCCCCATGGGCCGGGTAGACGAGCGTGGCATCGGGCAGCGTGACGAGCTTGTTGGTGATGCTGTCGTAGAGCATGTCGGCCAGTTCATCGGCAGTGACGCCGATGCTCGCGAGCAGATCGGGCCGGCCCACGTCACCGATGAAGAGCGTATCGCCGGTGAGCACCGCAAGCGGCTCCTTGGCGCTCTTGGCAAGGTCGTAGACGAGGATCGAGATGCCCTCGGGGGTATGGCCCGGTGTCTCCATGATCGTGAGCCGCACGTCGCCAAACTCGACCGTATCGCCGTCCTTCATGTGGACGCACTGAAATTCCGCCTGGGCCCCGTTCCCGAGATAAATGGAGGCACCGGCCTTGTCACGCAGCTCGATGTGACCGGCGATGAAGTCGGCATGAAAATGGGTGAGAAAAACGTGCTTGATCGTATATCCGCCGGCCTTGGCGTCGGCGAGATACTGATCGATGTCACGTTGCGGATCGACCACCGCGGCCGTCTTTGTCTTCTCGTCGGTGATCATGTACGACGCATGCGACAGGCAGGCGAGGTAATACTGTTGAATGTTCATGGTTTCATCTCCAGGAATGAGTGGTGGTGTTGAGTCCGGGTCACTTGCCGACCATTGCCGGAAAGCCGGCCCTCACGAGTTGCGGATAGCCGGGCTTGAGGGCCCGCACGTCGTAACCAAGCGGCTTGAGAAGCGACGCCGCTTCCTCGCAGCGGCCGCCCGCGAGACAGTAGCAGTAAATGATCTTGTCCTTGGGGAGCACGCTCGCGAGTTTCTGGGCATCGATACCCTTTTCGAGCACGCTGAGCGGTAGGAGTCCCGCCCCCGTCACATGACCTTCCTGCCACTCTTCGGGCTCGCGGACGTCGATCATCACCGCCTTCTGCTCGGCCACAGCCTGCCGCACGGCGTCGAGCGAGTCCCTCGTGTGCTCCGCCAACGCCGTTCCGCAGAGGCCACCGAGCACGACTCCGCCGAGCACGAGCCAGAAGAGGGCGACGGAGGAGCAGCAGGATTTCGCCGACCGGCACGTCTGGTTCCACGGCATTTTCGCAATCAGCATCGCCATGCCACAGGTGTCGGTGATGCCGGCAAACACGAGGCCGCAGCCGACGAAGCCGGCGAGGCCCGCTCCAATCCGCTGCCAGAGCAGATCGGGCCCGAACGCGGCCAGTGCCGCCCCGATGGCCACCATCGCCCCAGCCGCAATCCGCACCTGTCGTTCGAGCGACATCGCCTTCCGGCCGCGCACGACAGGCACCCCGGCAGCCTCGCAGGCCGCCGTGCCACCCTCGACGCTGACCACATCCTTGAGTCCCGCTGCCATGAGCTTCTCGCAGGCTTTGTGGCTTCGGCTGCCCGACTTGCAGACGACGTAGACGGGGTCGCTGCCAGCGAGGGATGCGATCTCCTTCGGATCGATCCGGTCGAGCGGCATGTTGCGGGCGAAATCAACGTGCACCTCGCCGAACTCGGCAGGAGTGCGAACGTCGATGAGCATCACCTTTTCGCCCTTGCGGCGGAGATCGGCAAGCGTCGTGGGAGTGATTGTGGCAACCATGGAAATGTCCTCCGTGAGGTCAGGAACCAGGAACAAAGGGTCGATAGATCGATACGGTACGATACGTAAGCGAGGGCGTTATGGCGAAGCAGAAAAACCGATGACTACGCGGACGCGCTCCCGCGGGCTGACCTTGAGCCGCCGAACCTCGCCTCGATGCAGGCCATGATGCTGGCAAGGTGCGGCTCGGCGATGGTGTAGTAGACGCATCGGCCATCCTTCGACATGTCCAAAAACCCGCATCGCTGCATGAGCCGGAGATGCTCGGAAGCCATGTGACTGGGGATTTCGCAGGCCTCGGCCAGTTCGCCAACCGTGTAGCGGCTGGCCAGCAGCATCTGGATGATCCGTAGCCGATGGGGATGTGCGAGGGTTCGCAGGCATTCGGCTGCCTGTCCAAGGCTCTCAAGGCTGGTGAGTTTCGACAGACGGGGATTCGTTCGCTTTGTGTCGGCCATGGCCTCGTCCTCGTTGGCATGACAGTTCGCCGGGGACCATCGCTGGCGACCCTCATTATATCGGAATATTTCGACACTTCAATAAGATTTTTTTGTTTTTGCGGCACGGCGGAAATCGTCGCTGCATTCGACCCTTTTTTGCCGAAGCGACGCTGCCGGTGAGGCCCCGCTGGACTCGAACACCCGCCCTTCGAAACGAAAACATTGGCGTGTGCGTGCCGGGGCGTGGCGAGTTTCTGGAACGCTATGCTGATGGCGCGGGTTCGTTCATTCGCTTGAGCACCCGATCATGCCTCACCGCCCCGCCCCCTCGAACCTCACCCGCCGTGAGTTCACGCAATCCGGCGCCGCGCTCGTTTCGGCCGCCTCGGCGGCAGCCTCCTTCACCGCGGCGATGGTGCATTCCTCTCGTGCAATGGCCGGGGAGACTCGCGAACTGCGGCTGGGGGGTCATCGGCTGCGGCGGCCGCGGCAGCGGGGCGATCAATGACTCGCTTTCCATCAACTCGGGTGTCACGCTCGTGGCAGTTGCCGATCTCTACGGTCGGAACTGCGAGCGGCTCTGGAAGACCATGCGTGAGGCCCATCCCGGCAAGGTGGCCGCCACCGACACGAGCCACGAGGGGCTCGCGATCGTCGGTGGCACGCAGTATCGCCGGCAGGAGAACTACGCGGGCGCGGTCGAGCAGATTCACCAGGGGGCGATCGGCGACGTGATCGGCGCCCAGACCAGCTACTGCGCCACCGGAATCTGGTATCGCCCGCGGACCGAGGGGATGAGCGACGCCGAATACCAGATGAACAACTGGTATCACTTCGTCTGGCTCTCCGGCGACCAGTTGCTCGAACAGGGCATCCACAACTTCGACGTGATCAACTGGGTGATGGGCGACAACCCCGTTTCGGCCTACGGCTCGGGGGGACGTTTCGTGCGGCCCGACGACAGCCAACTCTGGGACGCGTTCGGCATCGACTTCGAGTATCCGGGCAACCGGTTCGTGTCGTTCCAATCGCGGCACCTGCCGAACACCCTGTCCGAAGTGAACAACGTGATCCACGGCTCGAAGGGTGTCTGCCACATCGGCGGCGGCAACACCGGCTCGCGCATCGTGGACCGGGCCGGGAAGGTCGTCTGGGAGATGAAGGGCAGCATCGCCGACCTACACCGGGCAAAAGGTATCGTGGAAATTCGTGTGGAGGAGTCGCAACTCGACCTCTTCCCCAAGGATCTCACCTGGACGTCGTCGCTGCCGAATCCCGGGTTCGCGGTGCCCGGCAAGACGAAGCTCTCGTGACGAGCCGCGCGAGCACCGGGCCGGCTCTGGCCCGACCGCCGCCGGCCAGATAGATTTCTCCCTATGAATCACAACACCTCCTCCAAGCAGTTCAACGTTGGCACCATCGGCTACGGCTGGGCCGCCACGGCCCACATCGCCGCCATCAACGCCACGAAGCAGGGCCGCGTGACGGCCGTCTGCTCGTCGCGGCCGCTCGACGCCGCAGAGATTTCGGCGAAGCATGGCGGCCCGATCAAGGTGTACCAACGGGTCGAGGACATGGTGGCCGACCCGGCGATCGACGTCGTCGACATCACGGGCCTGCCGAGCCTCCACCGCGACCAGGCCGTGGCTGCCGCCAAAGCAAAAAAACACATCATCCTCGAGAAGCCGATGGCCAACTCGCCAGAGGAAGTGGCCGACATCGTCGCCGCTGCCGAGCAGGCGGGCGTGAAGGGCTGCGTGTGCTTCGAGTGTCGGTTTTCGAATCAGTTTCAAGTGACGAAGGCCCTGCTCGACGAGGGGCTGCTCGGGAAACTGCACTACGGCGAGGTGGACTACTACCACGGCATCGGCCCGTGGTACGGGCAGTTTCGCTGGAACACGGGCAAGAAGGACGGCGGCAGCGCCCTGCTCACGGCCGGCTGCCACGCCCTCGACGCGCTTCTTATGCTGATGGGCAACGACGTGGCGAGCGTGACGAGCCTGAGCACGAAGTCGGCGAGCCCGATCTTCGCCCCGTATGAATACGACACGTCGAGCGTCACCATTCTGCACTTCAAGAACGGCGCCATCGGCAAGAGCGCTGCGATCGTCGATTGCCTCCAGCCTTACTACTTTCACACGCACCTCGTGGGCAGCGAGGGCAGCCTGCTCGACGACAAGTTTCACTCGCTGAAGCTCAAGGCCGACAAGGCCCACTGGAGCAAGCTCTCGATGAAGATGCTCGACTCCGGCGACGTGAGCGACCATCCCTACCAGGCCCAGTTCCAGGCGTTCTTCGACGCACTCGACAAGGGCGTCGACATGCCGCTGACAAGTTTTCCCGAGGCGAAGAAGACGTTCGACGTGATCTTCGCCGCCGACAAGAGTGCCGCCCAAGGCGGCGTGCCTGTGAGGATTGCGACGTAGCGGCGGGCCTCCCGGCCTGCCCCGATAGACCTGGAGGTCTGTCGCTACTTGTTGAGGAGCATGTTATGTATCACGTATCGTTGGCCATCGTCCTGCTGGCTCTATGCGCGGCTGTTCCGGCCACCGCCGAGCCACCTGCGGGCTTCACGTCGCTCTTCAACGGCGAGGATTTTTCCGGCTGGCGCGGCCGGCCGCACTTCGATCCTGCGAAAGACGCGGAAGGCACTCCCGAGGAGCAGGCCAGGCGTCAGGCGGAGTGGAATGCCGACATGGCCGCCCACTGGAAGGTCGAGAACGGTGTGATCGTCAATGACGGCCACGGCGTGTTTCTCACGACCGACCGCGACTATGCCGACTTCGAACTGCACCTGGAGTGGATGTTTCCGTCCCCCTGCGGCGACAGCGGCATCTACCTGCGCGGCCTCCCGCAGGTGCAGCTCTGGGATCCGGCCTGCGAGCGCGACTTCAAGCACGGCTGCCAGAAGGGCTCGGGCGGCCTGTGGAACAGCCCGGCCGGCGCCGAGGGGAAAGATCCGCTCGTGAAGGCCGACCGGCCGATCGGCGAATGGAACGCGCTCAAGATCCGCATGCAGGGCGACCGCGTGAGCGTGGTGCTCAACGATCAGCTCGTGGTCGACAACCAGCCGCTGCCGAACTCTTTCACGAAGCATACGACGCCTCCGCCCGACCGTGGCCCGATCCAGATCCAGACACACGGCGCCCCGATGCACGTGCGCAACGTGTTCATCCGCGAACTGGGCACCCTCGAGGGCTCGGGCCCCGGCTGGCGCGATCTCAGCGAGACCGACTTCGCAAACGTGAACTGTGCGGCCGACACCTGGAGCTGGAAGAACGGCACGGCTCGCTGCACGGGCCAGCCCATCGGCGTGATCCGCACGAAGCGGCCGGTCACGAACTTCGAGCTCTCGGCCGAATGGCGGCACCTGCAGAAGGCCGGCAACTCCGGCATCTTTCTCTGGGCCCCGCCGCAGGTTTTCGAGAATCTGTCTCCGGGCAGACTGCCCCCCGGCGGCATCGAGGTGCAGGTGCTCGATCATGGCTTCACGGATCAATATGAGAAGCAGACGGAAAAAAAGGCCGACTGGTTCAAGACTGACGGCGACGTGTTTCCCGTGGGCTCGTCCGACATGAAGCCGTTTCCGCCAGTTGCTCCCGACGGCAAGCGGAGTTTTCCCACGGCCCGGTACTCCCGCGGCACGCCGGAGTGGAACCACTACTACGTGCGAGCGATCGACGGCGAGGTGCGGCTGTGGGTGAACGGCCATGAGGTCTCCGGCGGGACCGACTGCTTTCCAGCCACGGGATTCATGTGCCTGGAGTCGGAGGGTGCACCCGTCGAGTATCGCCGGCTGCGTATCCGAGAACTGCCCGACGCCCGCACCAGCTTCGCGCCCCTCTTCAACGGCCAGGATCTCTCGGGCTGGCAGGGTTCTACCGATGGCTACGAGGCCGTGGCCGGCGAATTGCGCAGCAAGCCGGGCGTCGGCGGTAATCTGCTCACGGCCGAGGAATTCGGCGACTTCGTGCTCCGCTTCGACTTCAAGCTCACGCCCGGAGCCAACAATGGCCTCGCGATCCGCATGCCGGCCCAGGGCAACGCCGCCTTTGAGGGCATCGAGTTGCAGATCCTCGACGACGGCCACGAGAAGTACAAAGACCTTCAGCCCTGGCAGGCCCACGGCTCGATCTACGGCGTGGTCGCCGCCGAACGGGGCAAGTGCCTCAAGCCAGCCGGCCAGTGGAACACCGAGGAGGTGACCGTGCAGGGATCGAAGATCAAGGTGGTGGTGAACGGCAAGACGATCCTCGATGCCGACACGGCTCCCTTCCGCGACGGCCAGGCCACGCCCGACGGCAAGCCCCACCCGGGCCTCGCCCGCACCAAGGGGCACATCGGCTTCGCCGGCCACCACGACGAAGTCCACCTCCGCAACATCCGCGTCAAGCGACTGTAGCGACGGACTCGCGGCGACAGGACCCAGGGGAAAGCCGGGCAAGTGAGCGCGGTTTGAGGCGGATTTTTGTCCGGCTCATGAACCATCGCTCGACGGGGCCCGTAGAGCAGGTATTGAGGAGTTTTTCGATGGTCGCCTATTGGCAAAAACCGGTCTGGCTGCTGTTGGCATGCGCGGCGTTCGTCGCTCAGGTCGTTCCCCAGGCCCGGAGCGAAGACTGCGACCGCGGTTGCTGTGTGGCACACGAGCCTGCTTGCTGCACCGTCACACTTGTGCCCCCGCTTTCGACCTCGCGGACTGCTTCAGCAGACGCCGAACCCGGTTGCCCACTCTGTTCCGCCACTTCAGCTGGTCGTCCGGCCCTGGCAGACGAATCGCCGTGCCGCTGCAAGCTCGATGCGAGGCAGGACCAGTCGCTCGTGGTGCACGACACCAGATCATCGCAGCGTGACGACCTGCCCGTGTGGGGCGAGGTGGCGGATTCGACCCTACCCGCAGCTTCTCAGGGGCTCGGCGCCAGCCAGACCTATGCGTTGGCGTCACGATCGATCCCGATCCGGCCAGTGCGGATCCTCTACGGTGTCTGGCGGAACTGAATCGGCCATTGGACCGTGCCTTCCCGTCCGTGGGTGTGAGCCCAGGGATGGAGTGGCACGTGCGGTGGCTCCGCCACGTTCACATGTCGTGACGTGGAGTGATCGATTCATAGTTCCCACGAAAAGGATACTTCCCATGAACAGTCTGATTCTCCTGGCGGCACTGGCCCTGGTGCCCTTTGTGCCCGCGACCAACGGCAGCCGAAACATCGGCTGTGCACAGTGCGACTGCTGTGGCTGCTGCGAGACGGGCAGTTGCGAGTGCACGAGTTGCACCTGCGTCTGCTGCGTCGAGGAGTGCCTGCCTGCTGGCGTGAAGGCCGAGCAAGCCGGCTGCTGCGACTCGGGATGCTGCAGCAAGTAGCCCAGAACGGGCAACCCGTGTGATCGTGTGCGGCGGCGGGGGACGAACGTCTCCCGCCGCCTTTTTTACTCAATGATATGCTCCTGTGGAGCGACGGTTGGTGAAACATCTCACGCTCGGTGTTCGCTCTCGGGAAGGGTTCGTGCCATGAATATGCGTGCCGCCATGCTCGAGGATTTTTCCGGCCCCGCGGGGATTCGCGTCGTCGAAATCCCCGTCCCGACGCCCCGCCACGGCGAAATCCTCGTCAGGGTGATCTGTTCGCCGGTGAACCCGTCCGACGTGCTGTATTGCTCAGGGAAATACAGTGCTCCGCCGAGGCTCCCGGTGGTTCCCGGATTCGAAGGGTGCGGAACCGTCGTCTCGTCGGGAGGCGGCTGGCTGGCCAATCGCCTCATCGGGAGGCGGGTAGCCGGTGCCGTGCAGTCTGGCCAGGGCTTCTGGGCCGAGTACGTCATACTGAAGGCTGTGGAGGCCTTGCCGATGCCAGATGAAGTGAGCAACGAATCGGCCGCGTCTGCCTTCGTCAACCCGCTGACTGCTTTGGGCCTCGCCCGGCCCGTGATCAAGGGACGTCATCGGGCGATGATTCACACCGCCGGGGCCTCCCAGCTTGGCCGGATGCTGATCCGTCTGAGCAATCGCCATGCGTTCCCGCTCATCAACATCGTGCATCGCGATGCCCTCGTCGCCGAACTGCAGGCGGACGGCGCCAAGCACGTGCTCGACAGCAGTCGGGCCGACTTCCAGGAATCGCTCACGAGCCTGGCCCGCGACCTCAAGGCCACGTGGGCCGCCGACGCCGTGGCCGGGAGCATGACGGGCATCCTGGCCGCGTGCATGCCCTCCGGCAGCACGATCGCGGTCTACGGCGTGCTGTCCGGGGGCGAATCGACGGTCAATCCGGGCGACCTGATCTTCCGTGGTCAGAGCGTTACCGGCTACTGGGTATCCCGGGAGTTTCAGGATCGCAGTCCACTCGGGCTCCTGCGCATCTCGCAGTTTCTGCGGAGTGCCCGTCGGCTGCTCACCACCGACCTGCAATCCAAGGCCCAGGCACACGTGCCACTCGAGGACATCGCCACGAGCCTGCCAAAACTCCTGCAGTCTACGAGCAAAGGGAAAATTTATATCCATCCCGGCGGTTGACTCTCTCCACCAAGAGACCGCCAGCGGGCTGGCACGCTGGCAGCATCACCGAGGTCAATCGACCGCGTCCGAAACCGCCGCTCGAACGCGGCGGCCATGGCGTCGATCGTCGCCTCAACATCTCCCGAATGGTCAGGCCCGCTGAAGCAACTCGACGGCGTTTACATGGATCAGACTGCAGTGAACGACGCGGTCCTCTTCGGGATAGGTGATCACCACCTTCGACTTCGTGATTGCCACGCACTCCGGGTGCAGGATCTCATGGGCCTCGCCGTTCGAGAGCCGAATGACAAAGGGCTCAAACGGCTCACGTCGAATGTACTCGCGAATCGACTCCATCGTCATGGCGACCTCCTTCAAAAATGAACATCTGTTCATGCTACTGAAGCCGCCGGAGGTCGTCAACCCGTTGGACTGCCCTTGATCCCTGGGAGAAACCTGGAACGCGAGCGATTTTTTTGTGGAGTGCGTTCGGTGGTGCCCTCGGAGGCAGGCGTGATCCACATCGCCGCCGGGAAACGCTGGTAAGATCAGCCTGACCGCGGCTCACGGCGGTGGCATACGGCACCCGGGAATCGAACTATGCGTGGCATCGTGCGGACTGCGGTCGGGCTTTTATTTCTGGCTGTCATGACTGGGCTTTGTCTTGGCGACGCTCCCGCCCCGTCAACGCTCGTCTATGAGGAAAACTTCAACAGCTACGCCGACGGCGAACAGCCATCTTCCATCTACGAACTGCAGGACAAGCAGCTTGACTCCGGTGAAACGATCGGGGGTCGCTATGCCGTCAACAACGGCAATCGGCACATGCTGATCGCGCCCAAGGTCGCTGATTTCGACCTCACCTTCACCGTCAAGCCGCACTCAATGGCCCTGCGCGCACCGACGATGATCGTCGAGTTTCGAACCGACCCGAATGGGCTCCGCGGCTATCGCATTTCCTTCTGGATGGGCACCTACAATCGCGTTGACCTGGCCTTCTGGGACAACACCGTGTCTCCGCCAATCATGCAGAAACTGGCCTCGCCGCAGGTTCCGGAGTTCAAACTGCCCGTCCCCGAGACCATCCGGTTCCGCTTGAGCGTGCATGACCGCGATATCGAGTTCAGCCGCAACGAGCAGTCGCTCCTGAAATTCACCGATCCGAATCCAACCCCTCAAGCTTCAACGCCGGGCAACATCACCTTCTCCAGCAATCCGGCCACCTGGATTCCGGAGGATGTCGCGCCGCTCTCATTCGACGACTTCCGGCTGGAAACGCCCGACCGCGTGGGCAACATCAAACCGATCTTTCAAAGGCGATACGACATCCCCCAGAATCTGCGGGCTATCAGTGTGCCGACCCATCACGAGTTTCAGATCGCCGAGGTCACTGGCACGGGGCTCGACGACCTGCGCACCGATGCGCCGGGTGGACGCGTCTATCGCGTGACCGGCGGCGTGCAGTTTCCGGTGCTCGAAGGACTCAAGGCACGGGCCACCGCCGCGGTCACGCCTTATGTCCGGCTCGAGCGGCCCAACGGCAGCGTGATCCTCAAGCAGCGGATCTTCAACGGCATCCTGGGCAACACGCGACCGGGCCTCCCCGGCGGTGGTGCGGCACAGTTGCTCCGGCTGATGACCTCCTACGCCGACCCTCCGCACTACGGCGTGACACTTCACACCCAGAAGGCGGCCGACGCCACGGGCCCACAGTCGTCCACTCGTTTCGTCACCGCTCTGCCCGAAGACTTCAACGTCGTCGTCGGCTGGGAATACTTCATGGACAACGATCATCTCGAGGCGAGCGGCCCGGTGGAGGCGATCTACCACCGGGACGGCAAATTGCTCTACGCCGGAATGCCGCTGCGAGTCGGCGACCTGTCCCTCACGCTCGACAGTCCACCGTCTGCCGGACTCATCGCACGGGTCTCCGACAAAAACGCAGACGCCAAGAGCTTCGTTCAGCGGCTCAAGGAGAATCACTATTTTCTGGAGGGCGATCCGGTGCGGTTCACGGTGTTGTTGGCCGCCGGCCCCAAAACGCTGTTGCCGGGAGAGTTTCAGTGGCGGCTCCTCGACGCCTTCCGGCGGCCGGTGGAGGGCGGCGAAGGCCGAAAACGATTTGCAGCAGCGACGAGCGAGAAGGCGACAACACTCCGCGGCATCGGCCGCGAACTCATCAGCGCCGAGCTTCCGATCGGCCCGCTTCCACCAGGAGTGTATTGGCTGGATCTCGCTGCCGACGGCCTGGAATTGAAGCGGGCGTTCAGCGTCGTGCCGGCGAAGCAGCGTGCTGGCAATACCGCCGCACGTGCCTCCGGCCTCCCTTGGATCGCCGGGCAGTTCTACCCCGCCATGACCACGACCAAAGACTCCGGGCACTATGTCTCGGAGGCCACCGCCCGCAATGCCGACTGGCAGGAAATGCTGGCGGCGTTCAACATGAAGATCACTGGCGTTCCCCCCGGCGTCACCGTTCCTGATGCGAAGCTTGCTTTTTCCCCCGGGTATCGGATCTGGCGGTCGGACTCCTTCTCCGACCAGGCCGTGCAGGCGTTTCTCGCGTCGAAGGAATACCAGCCGCAGCCTGACGACGCGGCATTGCGGGCCCCGAAAACGACCGCCACGGATCGCCAACGGATCATCCGGCAGTCGCATTTCAAGGAATGGATCGACCACTGGTGCCGTGTGCGGACCGACAACGAGGCCGCCCAACGCACGTTGTGGAATGAGCATACGGGCGGCTCCGAATACTGCTCGTATGGCCCGCCCCTGATCAATACCTTCTCGTACGGCAACCTCTACGGTGGCCGTTACTACGGCTGGGATGCGCGACTGATCGCGGAGAGTCTCCGAATGATCGACGTCTTCAAGATGGAGACCTACCCGCACGACTTTGGCCGACAGCCGGCCAGCTACACACCCTCGATTGCCCAGACAAAGATGGCCTTTCCGAAGGCGGGCTGCGGATGGGAGATGTACGGCGCGCAGGGCTACGTGATCGACAATCGCACGGCCGAGGGCCGCACGCCGAACGGCCTGGGCTACCCCAGCCGCAACTTCCTCGCCCATCAGGTCGCCGAACAGACGCTCGGCCCGTGGTACTTCGCCGACGACGCACTCCACCCCGCCGGGCACACACACATCGCCCCGCAGACTGGCCAATGGACCCAGGAAATGCTCTTCGGGATGATCGACGGCCTGCGGGAGGCGGCGGACATCAAGAGCCTCACTCCGGTGCGATCGCCGGCCTTCGTCAGCTCGTGGGCGGCAGCCGATCTTGATCCCTCGTGGCAGCGCGGCGCCGTGAACAACGCGGCGGCTGAGACCCCGGCCTACGCCTACCTGCAGTCACGGCTGGCCGGCCTCGCAGGCGGCTTCTTCATCGACATCTCCGACATCGGCAAGCTCGACCGCCGACGCGCTGATGTGCTGGTGCTGCCCCCGATGCGTGGTGCCACGCCGGAGCAGGTCGCTGCGATCCGCCGCCTGCACAAGGAGGGTATGGCCTTGGTCTGTTTCGACGATGCCACGGGGCTGGAAGATCTCTTCGGCATCCGTCGGCTTGAGGCAGGCCTTGCGTTTCGCTCCGTGGAGCGGGCCGCCAAGGACACGCTGCTCACGGGACTGGAGACGGCCGCGTTGACCGAACGGGTCGCGCACGACGGCAAGGCATGGTACGAACTGGCCGGCGCCACGGAGGTGCTCTCCGCCTGCGACGGCAGGCGCCGTCGGGTGGCACCGATGCTGACCCTGCATCGCCCCGCGAAAAGCCCCGGCGCCCTGTTCTTTGCGGCCGGGGCCACGGATGTGGGCCGGCGACGCCATCAACCGGACGACCTGAATCTCGAGGGTGAGGTCTTGAGCAGGCTGGTGCAGCAGTCTCTGCGCCGTGGGCTTCTGGCCGTGGCCGACCCGGTCGCACGGGTCAGCCCGCCCGGGTCGGTGCTGGCGTTCCGACAGCCCGACGACAGTCTGTATGTCGTGGTGATGGAGAGTTCTTGGCCCTTCAGCAGTGGTCTGCCCCAGGAGATCGATCTGCTCCTCCGCGGCCCAGGGGCCGACACGGCGACCCTGGAGTGCGATCATCCGCTCCTCGAGGGGCCTCGCCGCGCCGGGGAACGTCGCGTGACCATGATGCTTGAGCCAGACGAGGTGGTCTGCCTGACGGTGGTCGGCATGCAGGACAAGCGGCCAGCCGACGGTCAGTAGCGGACGCCCACGCCGAGATTCGTGAAGAAGTTGGGCGTGGTCTCGTTCAGCCCCCAGCCGTAGCGGAGCCCAAGTTCGAGGTCCTTCGTCACCAGCACGTGACCGCCGAAGCTGATGTACTGGATGTTCAGCGGCAGTTGCTTGCCCGAGGAAAAGATGCCGAAGTATTCCGTGTGCACGTTCCACCGCTCGCCGACGGGAATCTTCAGCACGCTCGAGGGAGCCCATTGGTTGAAGGCATCCTCCTCGACGAAGCCCGTGCCGTATCGCATGGCCGAGTTCCACTCCCAGCCGTTGGCAAACCGCCAGCCGAATGCTTCCCCTGCCACGAGCGTTGACTGCGTCGTCGGGCCGTAGGTGGGCGTATAGCCCTGCACGATCAGGGCCGATTGCGGGATCCAGCCAGCCTGCTCCGAGGTCTCCACCTTCGTGCCGTAGAGCACCCGGCTCTCGTACTCGGAGATGACGTCCTCGCCGCCGATCTCGTTGCCCGACACCGTGCCCGGGCCGCCCGCCTCGTAGTTGAAGCCGACGCGGAGTTCGACCTTGTCGCCCAGCCCTCGCCGCACCAGCAGTTCCGGCACGCTGTGGGCCTCGGGTCCAAGCCGATTGTCGATGAAGGAATAGGAGGCTTCGAGAATCGTCCGCTGCGCACCGGCCGTGGTCGGCGCAAAGGTAAATGAATCGCGATCGGTCTCGATCTCATCGGGCCTGGTAGCCGACGGACGCTCGAACTGCGTCTGGCCAAGAGCGTCATCCACCGACGCCGTTGCAGCCACCGCGGCCACGGCCACAAGCAGACTCCATAGCATCGCACTCAGCGACGGCGGGGACGGCACGCGGCGGTTCTCGCGAGGCCGCATCGCCAGCCTATTCAATGCGATCCCCATGCGTGCCCCCGGCGATGTTCCTGATTGGCGAAGGATCGGCCGCCCTGTCGGCACGGCTTGAAACATTGAGGCAGTCCGGTCAGGCCGCCCAAAAGCCCCCACACTCCCAAGCGGATGGGGCAAGCTGCGAAGTCGGGGCGACGCTCACGCGATCGTGATGATTTCGGATTTGGCGATGACTGCGTGTGATGCTTCCCATGCCGATCGGGCTGGCAAATGCACCTGGCCTGATCACACCGATCAATCCGTCTGCCCCAGGGATCGCGCGACGGTGATCCGGGCGGACATGGAGAACAACATGACATCTGGCGGATGGGCGGTTTCCACCATTTTCTCTGGCATGATCACGCTCGCAGCCGTGGGGCTTGCCCTGGGGCAGGAACAGGATTTCGTGGGCCGCGAGGGCAGCGTCGGCAGCTTCGAGCGATTCGATCCGGTGCTCAACGACGACGTGATGAACGGCGTTATCCCATCCGGACAGGACTGGTACCTATTCGGCCAGCCCGAGCGCAGGGGCGTCTACGGTTGGCTCGACGGCGGCTTCATCGGCAACTTCGCCAACCCCGCCAGCAAGTTCAACGGCCCCTACAACGCCGTGGACCGGGCCAACGAGCCGATGATGAACCAAGCCTATTTCATTGCCGAACAGACCCTGCCCTCCGACGGATCGGCAGGCATCGGCGGCCGTGCCGACCTCCTCTACGGCGAGGATTTTCCGCTTGCGATGTCGCTCGGTTGGGAAACGAACCCGGGCCCGCGTGACTGGAACAGCGGCGAATTTTACGGCGTCGCGATACCGCAGCTCTATTCCGAGGTGGGCACCCAGGACTTCAACCTCAAACTGGGCCACTTCTACTCCCTCGTAGGCTACGAGGGCGTGCCGGCGGTCGGCAACTTCTTCTACCTGAAGTCCTACAGCTATCAGTTCGCTGGCCCGTTCAACCACTGGGGCGGGCTGCTCAACTGGCGGGCCACCGACAACCTCGAGGTCAACGGCGGC
>CAYSPN010000180.1:0-1594 GCA_964432895.1 uncultured Candidatus Kuenenia sp. | reverse complement strand
TGCCGCCTCTCTCGCCGCCCGCGCCACGATTGCCAACGACGAGTCGGCGCGGAAGAAGTTCACGGCGGACCGCCGCGTGATCCTTGAAAATGTGGTGGAGGTCTATGCCGAACGCCCCCACGCCGCGGAGGCGGTGGCGTTTGCCAAGCGCGAACTTGCCGGGCAACCATCCGCCACGACGCCCGGCACCGGCCCCGCGGCAAACACCAACACACCTGCATCCAACGCACCTGCTTCAAAAACACCCGGAACCAACTGACACCATGGCCTCCGCACGACGCCCACCCCACGAAGTCCATGCCGCTCGACGCACCGCCAGCAGCGTCGCCTTTGAACGCGCTCGCAGGCTGATCCCTGGCGGCGTCAATTCGCCGGCGCGGGCCTTCGGCGGTGTCGGTGGCGAGCCAATTTTCTTCGCCAGCGCAACCGCGCAGCATCTCACCGACATCGACGGCACCACCTATCTCGACTACATCGGCTCATGGGGTCCGATGATCCTCGGCCATCGACACCCTCGGGTGGTGGCTGCGATCGAGACAGCGCTCCAGACAGGCACCAGCTACGGCGCGCCGACCGAGGCAGAGAGCCGGCTGGCCGACCTGATCATCGACGCCGTGCCGAGCATCGAAAAGGTGCGGATGGTGAGCTCCGGCACCGAAGCGGCGATGAGCGCCGTGCGGCTGGCCCGCGGCTACACCGGACGCGACAAGCTGATCAAGTTCGCCGGCAACTACCATGGCCACGCCGACAGCCTGCTCGTGGCCGCGGGATCCTCGGCCGCCACGCTCGGCGTGCCGAATTCACCCGGCGTGACGGCCGGCACGGCGCAGGACACGATCGTGCTCGAATACAACGAGCCCGAGCAGCTCGAGGCCGCCTTCCGTGCTCATGGCGACGCGATCGCCGCCGTTCTCATGGAGCCGGTGGTCGGCAACATGGGGCTGGTGGTGCCGACGCGTGAATTTCTCGACGCCGCCCGAAGGCTGACGCACACGCACGGCGCGCTTTTGGTGTTTGACGAGGTGATGACCGGTTTCCGGCTCTCGCTCGGCGGCGCGCAGCAGTTGCTCGGCATCACGCCCGACCTCACCACGCTTGGCAAGATCGTCGGTGGTGGCTTGCCCCTGGGGGCCTACGGTGGCCGCCGCGACGTGATGGACCACGTGCTGCCGGCCGGCAAGGTCTTCCAGGCCGGCACGCTCTCCGGCAATCCGCTCGCCGTGGCCGCGGGCACGGCCACACTCGAGGAACTCCGCGACCATTCACCCTATGCCCAGCTCGAGCGGCACGGTGCCCGGCTCGAGGAGGGCTTCCGCGCCGCGGCGGCGAAGGCCGGCCTGCCGGTGTGGATCGCCCGCGTGGGCAGCATGATGACGATGTTCTTCCAGAAGGGTCCGCAGCCCGTGCCGGTGACCGGCTGGAAAACCGCGTCGCAGAGCGACACCGACCGCTACGCAAGGTTCTTCTGGGGCATGATCGACCGGGGCGTCTACCTGCCGTGCAGCCAATACGAGGCGCTGTTCTTCTCGAGCATGCACACCGACGCCGACATCGAGGCGACGGTCAAGGCCGCCGCCGACGTGCTCGGCGAGAT
>CAYSPN010000179.1:0-1719 GCA_964432895.1 uncultured Candidatus Kuenenia sp. | reverse complement strand
CGCGGCTCATCTCCTTGCATTCATGGATGGAGTGGCCCATCAGCTTTTCGGTGAGCACGTGCTTGCCTGCCCGCATCGCCTTGATCGCCGCTTCGGCGTGGAGATGGAGGGGCAGGGCGATGACCACGGCCTCGATGTCGTCGTCGGCCAGCAGGTCTTCATAGGCACCGTAGACCTTCACCTGCGTGCGGGCCTCGTCCTCGCTCGACCATTTGTATTTCGCCATCAGGCCCGGGCGGGCGGTATAGGCACTGGGGCTGGAGACGTCGCCGTGGAACGCGCGGAAGACGTTGTAGGGACGGATGTCGGCGATCGCGACGACGTTGAGATACTCGGGGTTGTGGGCGCCCAGGAGCACGCTTCCCTCATCGCCCGTGCCGAGAACGCCCACGCGGAGCGGATTGCCGACGCTCTTGCCGTAGCCGAAGTAGATCGATCCCAACCCCGCACCGGTGGCGAGGCCAGCGGCGAGCGTGCCAGTGAGAAAATCCCGCCGCGTGATGTTCACGGCGTCGGTGAAATTCTCCTTGCCGATCGTTTTCTGTTCTTCCGTCAGATGCATCGCGTCACCTTCCAAAGCAGGGGTCGATCACCAGGGGATCAATCGCGCAACAGGGGATCAATCGCGGGATTCCGTCCGGCAGCAGCCGGTCATGGGGCAGAGATTTCCAAGCCATTTTCGAAAGAAAAAGTCGAGGCCGCTCCAGCCGCCGGTGGGCAGGCTGGCGATTGCGAGCAGGGCGGCGAGTTCCACCCACTGGTCATACGTGGCCTGGGCGTCGGGCACCCAGAACGGCTGCGACGCGATGATGCTGGCCAGGAAGAAGACGCCGCCCATCGCGTTGAACTTCACCAGGATGCCCAGCACCAGGCAGGCACCGATCGTGACCAGTGACCAACTCACGAACCGGTCGGCCTTCCAAAGTTGCGTCGGTGCGATGCCGCCGGAGAGCCGCTGCCGTTCGGCCCCCGTCCGCGGTTCATCCCAGTTCGATTCCAGTTTGGCACCGATGGCAGCAGCGTCCCGCATCCACTCCGCCTGCTGGGCGGCCAACGCCCGCCGTCCCTTGGCGATCAGTTCGCGAATGAAGGGCACGTGGCGGGAATCCGGCGAACTCTGCATTTCCGACTGCCTGGCAAGTTCCGAACGGTACTCCCCCAGGAGCAGCATCTTGTCGGCGGCATACGCATCTAGTTCATCCTCGGCCGCTTCGAGGAACCGCTTGGCTTCGGCCATGGAGGCCTCATCCAACGGAACCAGTTTCTGCCGCTCTTCAAGCCGCCGCTGCCAGGTTGCCACGACACTGGCTTTCCAGGCAGCGAGGGCGTCGTCAAGGGACCGTTTGTCGAGGGCGCCCAGTGTCTTCGACCAGTCGCCCGTCTCGGGCAGTGCAGACTGGTAGAAATCGGCGAGCGGCCCGACGGCAGCCCGGCGAAAGCCGGCGCTCGACCAGCCCGGATCACGGAGATGGCTCAGCCCCTCCAGGAAAAAATGCATTCCGACGACGATCCGCAGGAAGGCGAGGGCCACAACGGCCAGCAGCGTGGAACGCATGGATTCACCGGGAAAACAACGACAGGGCCCGAGGCGGGGTGATGGCAAGCTGCCACGCGGGCTCGAAGACTACGTTTCAAAAGACTATCGGCACAGGCGGAGGAATCTTTTCATCCGCCTGCTCGTATTGAACCACGAAAACCCGTCTGGGCAAGCCGCGGGCC
>CAYSPN010000178.1:0-1573 GCA_964432895.1 uncultured Candidatus Kuenenia sp. | reverse complement strand
GGGTCTTCGGGCCGAGCTTTTTCGGCCGCGGCGATGAGCGCCTCGGCCCGCTCGACATTCCCCCGGCCGGTGGCCACCCGACTGCTTTCCAGGAGCAGCGACGGGTTGTCGGGATACCGCTCGAGCAGTGCTTCATAGGCGGCATCCGCCAGCAGCAGTTGCTGCGCCCAGACGTAGGCTCGCGCGAGTCGGAGCGACAGCGGGCCGTTCGTGGGATCGGCGGCCTGCGCTTTTTCAAGGAGGGGAATGCCCTTTGTAAAATCGCCGGCATCGACCAGCGCCCCGCCCAACTGCTCGTCGCTGCCCCCGGTCGCACGCTTGATCATCAGATCGTGAAACGCCCGCTCCGCTTCCTGCTCTTCGTCATCAGCCGGACCGCGTTGGCCGAGTTTCCGCTCGATGAAGCGGGCGGCTCGCTCCATGGCCGCGGGCTCCTGCGACTGCGGCGCGGCCTTTCGAAGCAGGTCGCGGCACTCTTCGTCGTGGAAGCCGTTCAAAAACAGAAACCAGGCGGTGTGTTCGGCGACGCCCGGCTTGTCGGGCGTCGCCTCGACCGCCTGCCGGAACAGATCGCGGGCCTCGTCGAGCCGCAGTTCCTTTTCGGCTTGCTCCCCACGCTCGAAGGGCGTGGCCGCTTCTACTGTCGCGTTGAGGAGCGGCAGCAGTCCGAGGCAGACGATGGCGATCCGTGCGGGCATCATGCGTGCGCCTCTGGCATGCCGGATCCAGACGACAGCATGGGTGAGAGCGAGTTCCATGAAGAGTTGCCGACGGGGAGCGGGCCGATCGTGCGGTTGCGATGGTGCGGAACTCTACGGAAGCCCGGCGACGGGCAAAACACCAAATACTACTCAAGAGGGGGTCGCCAGCCCTGGCCGAGGGTGCCAAGTGTCCCGTGGTTTCGGTCGCGTAGGGGCCGGATTGGAACGCCGGCGAGGCGGGCAGTCTGGGCAGGACACGCCGTGGAAACTGCGGTCGCGAGGTCAGCGCCACCCTGCCGCTCGGGATGGTGGACAGGCCGTGGTTCCCCGGCCTGCAGCCGCTTGCCTAAGGTTCGCCATGCTCGCGATCCATCCATCCGCTACGTCGATTGCGCTCCTTGGAGGGGATCTGGGAGCGACTCTTGCGGCCGCGGTCGTCCTGCTGCTGGTGTACTCGGCGTATCGCTATGCACTCGTCTGGCAGCAGTGGCGGCAGGCCTCCGGGGCTTTGATCGCGGAACACCATCGGCTCAATGTCACGCTGGGGATCCTCTTCCATCCTTACGTGATCACGGAGCCGGTACGGGATGCCGGCGGACGCGTCGTCGATTTCATCTACACCGATGCCAACCCGGCCGCGTGTGCCTGGATCGGAGTGGATCGCGATCATCTGCTGGGCCGTCGGATGCTCGAGGTCTATCCGGCAGTCGAGACCACCGGTCTGTTCAAGATCTTCATCGACACCGCTGAACACAGCCTCCCCACCTCGGTTGAAGCGTTTCCATTTCCCTTGGCTAGGGAAGGCATGCGTTGGTTGGATATTCGTGCCGTGCGGGTCGACAATCAGGTTGCTTTCGCGTGGCATGACGTGA
>CAYSPN010000177.1:0-5551 GCA_964432895.1 uncultured Candidatus Kuenenia sp. | reverse complement strand
ACTCCCTTGCTTGACAGCCAGAATTGCACGGCTGTACACTATCCATCGCGTGGCGTATTATTTTGCCGTCGTGTTCTTACCTCGATATTTCACGTGTCGATCATCAGCCTCAAAGGCGACTCCTCATGGAAAAAGCGAAAGTGCAGGCAGTTCTCGATTCCTTCGGTAGCGATATCGATGTCGATGCGTTTCTTGAAAAACTGACCGTACTTGAGGATATCGAGCGCAGCGAACGGCAAATCGCCGGAGGCGACACCGTGCCACATGAATCCGTGCTGAAAAGACTCGAACGATGGGCCGGATAATCTGGGCTTGCCGTGCGGCTGACTAACTCGAGGCACTCGTTGAGTTCATAGCGAAAGGCAGCCCCAGAGAGGCGCGACGGTTTGCGGACCGCGTCTTGCACCGAATCGCCGGGCTCGGCACCCACCCAGAATTGGGCGGCTGGGTGATCGAAGATGAAACTCGCACATACCGGGAACTTCTGCTGGGAAATTACCGGATCATCTACCGAGCCGGGCCGGAAGCAGTCTACATCGTCGCGGTGAGACACGGCGCACGGCTTTGGGATGTCGAGGACGTATCATGATTACCCGACAACTTGCAGCTGAGAAGATTGTCGCATGGCTTCATCATGAACTCTCCTTGGAGGCACTCGTCGACTGGGCCGAGACGGCTTACGTCGATATCACGACCGCATAATCCAAGACCTACGATGCAGCCGCGACGACCGTCGCATCGCCGCCCCGTTTCCATAAAAGCCCGACGCGCGAGCGAGGGAATCCGCGACCTAGCGCCGTGAGGCCGGACGTATTCCCTTGCTTGCGCTGCGGGCTTGGATGGGGAGCGCGGGCTTGACCAACAGCTGGCAAAGTACTATACACGCGTGCACCCTTGAGGCGCGTTCGCGATGACAAACCGCGTACAGAATGAACGGAAATTTACGAACTGGCGAACCCTCGAGCACGGCGGAAGGCTTTACTGGCTTGATGTGCCTGGCAAAATGAAGTGGCGGGCCAGATACTTGAAGCAGGTAGACGCAGAGGAACAGACCATAAGGTTCTGGCAGGAAATCTACGACGCTGATGGACTTCTCGTGGAGATCCATGAGAAATACCCAGACGATCTAGGTCACAAGCACATAGCGGAGCCTCGCCAATGATTACCCGACAACTTGCAGCTGAAAAGATTGTCGCATGGCTTCATCATGAACTCTCCCTGGAGGCTCTCGTCGACTGGGCCGAGACGGCGATGATGCAGGAGACGTTCGCGGAGCCAGACGCTGCTGATCTGGCGGCCATCATCGGACGACTCGGCGCAGCGGACGTTCGGTCCTTCGGCCTCACGTGGGAAGACTGCGAGCAGCTCCTGAAACGACTGGGTTACACGGCGCACGTCGATATCACGACCGCATAATCCAAGACCTCCGATGCAGCCGCGACGACCGTCGCATCGCGGTTTCCATAAAGGCCCGACACGCGAGCGAGGGAATCCGCGACCCAGCACCGTGAGGCGGGACGGATTCGCTTGCTCGCGCTGCGGGCTTGGATGGAACCAGGGGACACGGACAAGTTGAAAACTTGCCGCCACGGGCGAATGGTTGCATCGAATCGGAGTCGTACCGATAATTCTGAACAGGTCATGCAGCGACCAGAGGCGATCTCCCCATGATTAGAAAACTGTCGCTTACCGAACTCATCGAAGCCGCATCGAGCTTGAATAAGCCTGAGCAGGCGATCCTGATCGCAGCGATCACAGGCGAACGCTCCGGCCACGCAGGCAATCCACCAGCCCGGTTCCATGCCCAACTCGCTGGCGAGTGGGCCACCCTCGCCGAGGAAAGCTTGGAACGAGCCTACGGCGATGATGAACCCGTGTATTCCGAGGCTGATCTGGTGCCATGAAGCCCGGCGATGTGCTGCTGACATCGCTGATCCGAACGGCGTATCTCGCCTTATTGCCGGCAGCGCGATTTAACGGCCGCATCGGATCGGTGACAGAGGCTCGCCACAAACGGCTTGTGTCTGCCCTGGCCACGTTTCTCCACAACGCGGCGTGATCACGGAACGGAGGGTGGGGAGGCGTAGGAGACACCGCCCTCGCTCCCAATCCCATGCAAGCCCGAAGCGCGAGCGAGAGGAATCCGCGCCCCAACCCGTCAGGCAACCCGCATTCCCTTGCTTGCGCTGCGGGCTTGGATGGGGAGTGGACGGGCTTGGATGGGGAGGAGGACACATCCCGTCGCTTGCGCTTAGGGCTTTTATGGGATGGAGGCATTGACACTTAAAAACTACCGCCACGGGTTGCGCCATACGCACGGAATTTTGAAGAGCCCTCACCCCACCCGAGCGGCTGTCACTTCAAAGTCAACCTGACTGGGAATCGCCATCCTCTGCGACGCATCCAGGATCTCCAACGAAAGGAGCCGCCCCGTCGCATCATAATCGAGGATCACCCCTGGCTTCCCCTCGTCGCTTTCCGTAACACTGCCTGCCGCAAACACCACCGACAGGGTGTCTGTTTCTGGATCGTAGATCACCTTCATCACTCCACTCTCCAATATTTGTCGATTTTGCTGGTACGGTACACAGTGACGACCTCCATCGGCGTTCGATCAATGTCGATGAACACCCGCAGGAGGAACCCCGATGTAACAGGGACTGCCAGACCTCCCGCCCAGGCCGCAACGGCTCCACTTGCCCCGGAGAAACGAGAACATCCACGACGTCTTCTTCCGAAATACTGCGACGCTGCATTTCGGCTGCGGCATGCAATGTTATCCGAAAGAGTGGCCGTGACACGCTTGGGGCTCCGCCACTGGAAGAAGTGTATGTTTGTATACCATTTTTCCAAGAAGTCAACGCCCGCGCTCCACTCCCTTAAAAGCCCGACGCGCGAGCGAGGGAAACCGCAACCATCCACCGTGAGGCCGGCCGTATTCCCTTGCTTGCGCTGCGGGCTTGGATGGGGCGTGCCGGGGCCCTTGACACGAGCATACACATGCGTACACTGATGAGACGGAGGCAAATCACATGCTCGCCGAATCGATTCGCGATGAACTGGTGAAAGTGTTCACCGTTCCACAGGCCGATGTGCTCGCACGCTGCGTCGTCTCAGCACACGACGCGCTCGCCACCCGATCCGACATGCACGATCTCCGCGTGGCCATGACCGCGCTGGCCGAGCAGCAAAAGCTGACCAGTGCTGAGGTACGCGACCTCGCTGAACAGCAGAAGCTGACCACCACCGAGCTTCGCGACTTGGCCGAGCAGCAGAAGCTGACGAGTGCGTCGCTTGACGACCTTTCACACACCGTGGCAGACCTGGCTGAGCAGCAAAAGCTCACCAGTGCCGAAGTTCGTGAACTGGCCGAGCAGCAGAAACTCACGAGCGCTGAGCTTCGTGACCTTTCACACACCGTGGCAGATCTGGCCGACACGGTTCGCACGCTCCACATTCGCACCGATAAAACAGCTGGCTGGGCCCTCGAATGGGTCGTTGGCAATCGCCTGCCGGCCTACGTGGGCCGCCAGATCAAGCGCTGCCGCGTTGTCGGACCGATGGATGTGATCGAGTCTCTCGAAAACCGCCCAGCGACTCGTGAACTGAGCGCTGAAGAACTCGACCAGTTGCGGCGGGCGGATCTGATCGCTACCGGCACCATCGACGGCGAAAACATCTATCTTGTCGGGGAGGTGTCGTTCACGGCCGATAACGACGATGTGCTGCGTGCAGCCCGGCGGGCGGCGGTGCTCCGGAAAGTCGGCGAGCGTTCGCAGCCATTCGTCGCCTGCGACGCGATTGCTCCCATCTCGGCTGAATTGGCACGCCGCGAGGGCGTGTGGGTCATCGTCGAAGGCCGCCTGCTGACACCGGCAGCGTGAAGAATGGCACCGGTACGTTGACCGGAGGCGAACCGCATTCCCTTGCTTGCGCTGCGGGCTTGGATGGACACGGGCTTGGATGGAGCGAGAACCCATACAAGCCCGACGCGCGAGCGAGGGAATCCGCGACCCAGCACCGTGAGGCGGGCCGTATTCCCTTGCTTGCGCTGCGGGCTTGGATGGCTGCGGAGGCAACGGCGTATCACTTCGGCGGCATGCCCTTGCCGTCGTTGCGGCCCGACAGCTGTGCGTGGAGCGTGGCGTCGATGTCGAAGCTCACCGTCCGCACCATGCCGTCGGCATAGGCCACGTTCCAGCCACCACGATGCGCACTGCCAAAGGCCCGCGGGTTCGACACGCCCTTCGCATCCTGAGCCGGACGAGTGATGCCCCACCGGGAGGTGTTGCTCGAATAGCCGGCCATCATCGGAGCCGCATCCCCCTCGTCATCGCCGGAAAAATACTTATCGGCCGCGACATACTTCTCACCGATCAGGTAGGTGTTGGACAGGCCGTCATACACGCTCGCAGGCTGCAGCCTCGTCATCCGGCCGGCAATGCCATCCTGGATCACGTCCGGGATGCCCATGTCGCTGAGGTCGGTCAGCTTGTCTGCCAGCGACATCTTCCGCCACTTGTCACCTTCGGGCAGATCCTTCGGGCTCGAGAGGATTGCATCGACCGGCTTGTCACAGGAATCACACTCGCCGAGCATGTCGCCGTCGTGATTCTGGTGACCGTTGAGCCCTGAAACGGAGATGTTCAGCGTGTTGCCCTTCGTCGGATTGCCCGGAGGGGCATGGCAGATCGTCACCTTCTTCGAACCTGACTTCTTGCTGGCCACCGTGATCGCCGAGGCGTAGGCCGACAACCGCGGGCACAAGCCCTGGAAACCAGCCGCCGCTGAGCCGCCTGAGCCGCTGTTGATCGCATAATCACTCCGCGTGGCCTTCGTGAGCGTCACGGCCCCGCCCTGAAACGACGTGTCGACCAGTGCCAGCGATCGCGAGCCCCGCCGCGATGGGCAGGCAAACGTCGGCAGCGACGTGGTCGCGAGCTTCGCATAGGCGGCGTCCTCGCATCCGGCCGGCACGTTCGCCACAATGTTGCGGGCGCTGAGTTCTTCGATGTAGGGCAGCACGCCAAAGGCCCAGCCGCCCGGCTGCGACGAATCTCCCGTCCGTTCGGCGACTCCGAGCCACTCCGGACTCCAGCCGCCCGACGGAAAGTAGCCGTGAAACGACTCGTGCTGGATCATGCCCTTCGACAGCTGCGAGATGTTGCTGCGACAACTCGTCAGCCGGGCCGCCTCCCGCGACGACTGAATCGCCGGCAGCATGATGGCCCCGAGGGTCGTGATGATCGAGATGGCAATCAACAGCTCAACCAGCGAAAAACCCGAACGACGCTGCAAAACCATGGCATTACCCTGCCTTTCATGGCACAGACACACGGGGTGCAGACGGCGGCCGACGTGGGCCGCCCCAGAAGAGATGGGGACAGAAAGAGCTTGGCCCCGCCGAGAGGCGAGGCCAAGAAGATCGGACATGGGAGAGGAGAACTGCCGCGGGGAGAGCGGGGGAGCTTCGTGAAGCGTTCCCCCAGCAGACGGCATCGGTGAGGTGTTCCTGCGACTCATCGTCGCCTCCCTCTCGGTGACGCGTCAC
>CAYSPN010000176.1:0-3119 GCA_964432895.1 uncultured Candidatus Kuenenia sp. | reverse complement strand
TGCAGGGCGGGCTCTTGCCGGGGCAGAAGCCGCCGGCTCCCGGCACCGAGCCCGGTTCGGCTGCCGACGCTGCGCCCGTGCTGGTCAGCTGTCGCGGCGGCCTCTGTCTGAATGTGTCGGCCAACGTGATCACCTGTGAGGATCAGGTGGAGGTCGTCCGCACGGTGCCCGGAGGTTCGACCGACCAGCTTGCCTGCGAACTCTTGGCGATCGTGCTCGGACGGCAGGAGCCAGCGGCCGGTGCTTCCGGTGGCAGGTCGGAACTGAAGCCGGTCGAGATCCAGGCCAAGGGCACGCCGGTGGTCGCCCGGTCGAGTGGCGCTGGGCTCGAGGCCCGTGCGGCACGGCTCGGCTACGAGATCGCCACGCGACGGATCCTGCTCGACGGCGAGGAGCCTGTGTCGCTTGTCGCGCGGGGCACGGAGATGGAAGCCCGCTCGATCGACTACGTGCCGGGGCCTGCCTCCGCACCAGGTTCACTCATGGCCGTGGGGCCCGGCTGGCTGCGGACCAAGTCAGCGGGCTCGCCGCCGGTGCAGGCCCGCTGGCAGAAATGGCTGCGGATGCGTCCGGACGGTGAAGGGCATGTGGCGTCGATTGCCGGCGATGCGGAGGTGGCGGTCGAGACGCAGGGCCGGCTCAGCGGCTCCGAGATGCACCTCTGGTTGGAGTTGGCCAAAGCGAAGTCGCCGAACGGCGGGCCGCCGGCGGCCGTGGCGGTTGATGCGGGGAGCGCTGGCCCCGATCTCTCGGGTGTGCGGCCAACGCGGATGCTGGCCCGCGGCATGGTGGAGGTGGAGGCTGAGCAGTTGGCCGCGCGAACCGACCGTATGGAAGTCTGGTTCCGCAATCAGGAGCCGGCGATCGCCACGCCCGTCGGAGGTGCACCGCCACCGCAGGCGGCCGTCGGGGCAGCGGCCGTTGCGGGGCCGCAGTCTGCCGGTCCCATGACGTCCAAGCCCCAAGGACAGAAGAGCCCGAGTGCGGGCAGGCTCGTCGCGACCGCGGCGCTCGTCCGCGGCCTCGTGAGCATGGCGGGCAACAGGAGCGAACTCGAGGAGATGTCGCTCGAGGGTCAGGTGCACGTGGTGGAGGAGCCGCGTGAACAGGCTGCCGCCGGACTGCGGGAGTCGGCCGCCGAGGCCGGCATGGAGATTCGTGGCGACCAGATGCAGCTCACTCGGCCCACGCGGTTCGACGCGAGGGCGATCGTGTCGGGACGTCCGGCGGAGGTCCGCGGACGGGGGCTCGATCTGCAGGGCCCGCTCGTCGACTTCGATCGGGGCAGGAATCGGCTCACGGTGGACGGTGCCGGCAGGTTGAAGGTGCCAGTGGCTGCCGGCGTGGGCGGATTTGAGTCGTTTGGGTTCACAGGCGGCATGGCGCCAGCTCAAGCAACGCCGCCGAACGCTATCGTGGGTGGACAGGCTGCCACACCTCCAGGCTCGCTCGACGTGAACTGGCAGGGTCGCATGGACTTCGATGGTCTCACCGCCCGCTTCGTCGATCGCGTGGTCACCACCAGCGGCGGCACGACCGTGCGGGCCGGCTCACTCGACGTCGTATTTAACAGGCCCATTGAGTTCTCAGCGGGCCAGCCGCAGCCGGCAGCGCGGCCCGACGTGTCGCGGATCGCATGTGGCAGCGGTGTGCGGATCGAGAGTGAGTCCGCTGCACAGGATGGCGGCAAGTCGGTGGAGCAGCTCTTCGTGCGGGACCTCGTCATTGATCGCACCACGGGGAACGTGACAGGCACAGGCCCTGGACGGTTGGCGAGCACCCGGTTTGGTCAGCCGCCGGGCATGTCGCTGCCGACCGGACCGCAGACGCCTGGGGCGGCGCCCGCGCCGCCGGCTCCCGCGGCAGCAGCGCAGCCAGACGAACTCACCTATCTGGGCGTCGATTTCCAGCGGGGCATGCGGGGCAACATCAACCGCCGCGTGATGGAGTTTCATCAGCGGGTCGAGGCGATCTGGGGGCCGGTCGCGAAGTGGGGCGACACGCTCGATCCGCGCGCGCCGACCGGCCTGCCGCCGCGGGTTGTGACCATCTCCAGCGACGTGCTGGGGGTGGGCCAGGCGCCGCCGGCACCGGGGCAGAAGCGGAGTTCGATCGAAATGGCCGCTGGCGGCAACGTGCTCGTGGAAGGGGAATCGTTCACCGCGCGGAGCGCCCGGCTCACCTGGAGTGAGGCGAAGGATCTGCTCGTCTTCGAGGGGGACGGTCGCAGCGATGCGCAGCTCTTCCGGCAGGCGAAGGTGGGGGCGGCCACGTCGAGCGCCTCGGCTGGAAAAATCCTCTACTGGCGAGCGATCAACCGCGTGGACGTGGACGATGCCCGCTTCCTCGACCTCGATCAGCTCAATGCCGGGGCTGGTGGCGTCGGCGGCGGCCTCCGCACCCCCGGCTTTGGCTCGGCTCCGGCCGCGAAGCCTGTCAGCCGCCCGTTGCCGGGAACGTAGCGCGGGCGTCGGATGATCCAAGCCCCCGAGATACAATTTGGCCCTCATTGCCCACGTGATCCACCGATCATCGCTTCACCCCTGATGCACACCTGCGGAGGGCTTGCTGGCCCGTCGACGCCGCAGACCGCACATGCGCCGGCGTGACCCACATCGACGTCACCTCGCTCACGAAGACGCCGTCCCATTTCGTGCTGCAGGACATGGACCCCATCGGGGAGCCCGCAACGCCAGCAAGGGAATGCGGGAGGCCGTCCGCGTTGGGGCACGGATTCCCTCGCTTGCGCTTCGGGCTTGGATGGGACGATTATTCGCTCCCGTCCCCGATTTTTGTTTTACGCCAGCCGGCGGGATTCCTGGCTCAGAGCGTCCACGACAAAGCGGATCATGTCGGGGGCCAGGTCGGGGGCGGATGTCCCCCGCGAGTCGAGCACCGCCGTGTGCGGGATGCCGAGCGCGCGGAGTTTGCTCTGCAGGCGGGCGGCGCCGTCGTGCCAGTGGGCATCGGCCGGGTCACTGGCAAACCACTGGTGCCGCGGCCAGTTGAGCGGGTGCACGTGAAGGATCGCGGTGTCCTGCCGGGCACGTTCGACGTCGCCGTAGGTCTCCCAGAGCGTGTCGTAGTATTCGCCGTCGTCACGGTCGTCGCATTCCCGC
>CAYSPN010000175.1:0-4314 GCA_964432895.1 uncultured Candidatus Kuenenia sp. | reverse complement strand
GACACGGCGATGGTCCTGATCGCGTTGGCGACCTGGCGAGATTCTGTCGTTACCGGCCGCGAGCTGGTCGACGGGGTCGCCCCGAGACTGGCCAGGTTCGAGGCGGTGATCGGGCGGGCTGTCGCATGGCTTGAGTCGATGCAGAGTTCCGACGGCGGCTGGGGCGCGTTCGACCGCGACAACAACATGGAACTGCTCTGCAAGGTGCCGTTCGCCGATCACAACGCGATGATCGATCCCAGTTCGCCCGATCTGGCCGGGCGGGTGCTCGAGGCCTATGGCAAGCTCGGCCTGCGGCCGGGTCATCCGTCTGTCGACCGTGCCGTTGCCTATCTGCGCACCACCCAGGAATCCGATGGCAGTTGGTTTGGTCGCTGGGGTGTGAACTATGTCTACGGCACGTGGCAGGCGATCGAGGGGCTGCGGGCCATCGGGCTGCCGGCCGATGATGCGGCCGTGTCTGCCGGCGCTGACTGGCTCGCCCGGCATCAGCAGCCGTGCGGCGGCTGGGGAGAGACGCCGGAGAGCTACACCGATCGCTCGCTGGCGGGCTGCGGCACGCCCACCGCGTCGCAGACCGCATGGGCTGTGGCTGGGCTCGTGGCGGCAGGAAGGCACGACACACGCGAGACGCGTCGGGGCGTGCAATGGCTGGCCACGCGGCAGTCGGCCGACGGAAGCTGGGAGGAATCGGAGTTCACGGGCACCGGCTTCCCGAAGGTCTTCTACCTCCGGTATCACTACTACCGGATCTATTTTCCGCTCATGGCGTTGGCCCGGTTTTCCCAAGCCGCGGCCTGCAGCCGGAGCGTCAGGGAGCGTGTTGCATGAGCGTGCCCGTCGGACAAATGATGGCCGTCTTGAGGCACGTGGCTGTGCAGCGGCTGCGGGGCAACGCCCGCTACCCGCTCGTGCTCATGCTCGAGCCGCTCTTTCGCTGCAACCTTGCCTGTGGCGGCTGTGGCAAGATCCAGCATCCGACCGAGGTGCTGCGGTCGCATCTCACGCCCGAGCAGTGCTTCGCCGCGGTGGATGAATGCGGTGCGCCGATCGTGTCGATTCCCGGCGGCGAGCCGCTCCTGCACCCGCAGATCGAGCAGATCGTGGCCGGCATCGTGGCTCGCAAGAAATATCTCTACCTCTGCACCAACGCGCTCAAGCTCGAGGAGATGCTGCCGCACTTCTCCCCTTCGCCGTATCTGGCGTTTTCGGTGCACCTCGACGGTCCCCGCGAGGAGCACGACCACGCCGTATGCCGCGAGGGCGTCTATGACATGGCGGTGTCGGCGATCCGTGCCGCCCGCAAAGCCGGCTTCCGTGTGACCACCAACTCCACGCTCTTTGCATCGGCCGATCCGGCGCGGTATCGCGGGTTTTTCGACGAAGTGATGGCGCTGGGCGTCGAGGGGATGATGATCTCTCCCGGCTATTCGTATGCGAAGGCGCCCGATCAGTCGCACTTTCTGCCGCGTGAGCGGAGCCAGTCGCTCTTTCGGCGGATCCTGGCCGACGCCCCGCGGCGTTGGAAGTTCAACCAGTCGCCCGTGTTTTTGGAATTCCTCAAGGGGGCGTGGGATCTGGAGTGCCGGCCATGGGGCACGCCCACCTACAACCTGTTTGGCTGGCAGCGGCCCTGCTATCTGCTCGACGAGGGCTACACGAAGACCTATCGGGAGATGATGGAGCAGACCGACTGGGACGCCTACGGGCGGGCCAGCGGCAATGGCAAGTGCCAGGACTGCATGGTGCACTGCGGCTACGAACCGGCAGCCGTGGAGGCCACGTTTGGTTCGCTCCGTGGACTTCTTGGCACGGCGAGGCTGATGATTCTGGGGGCCCCGCGGCCGCGGCAGGCCGGCGACGAGTCGCTCGCTCCCATGCCCGCCCCCGGGCTGCAACTGCAGCCCAACGGGCTGCCCTCGCTGCCGATCCTCGACCGCGTGGCGTGACGCTACAGGCCGCGTTCGCGGGCGACTCGCGCGGCGTCGAGGGCTGCGCCCCGGGCGCCGGCCGTGTCCCCATTGGGGATGACGTGGATGGGAATTCCTGCCTGCTCCTCGCGTTGCGTCGGCATGCCCACGCGGATCTCGGTGAGAAACCACGACCGGAACTCTTCCGACGTCTCCACCGCCCCGCCGCCCACCACCAGCGCGTCGGGATCGAACACGTTGATCATCTCGTCGAAGAAGAGCCCGAGCGCCCGCGCCTGCACGCGGAAGATCTGGCGACAGAGTTCATCACCGCGTTCCGCGAGTCCGCGAACCAGCTTTGCCGCCTGGGCGATGTCGCCCGCGCCGGCGAGTTTGTGGTCGGGGTGCTGCTTGAGGAAATAAGGCAGAAGCGTGCGACGGATGGCCGTCAACGAACAGAGCGACTCCAGGTCGCCGGTCCGCCCGCAGTTGCAGGCCGGCACGAGGCCCTCGATGCCCGGGATCTGGCCGAAGGGAATCAGCACGTGCCCCAATTCGCCACCGAAGCCGTTCCGGCCGGTGATGACCTTGCCCGCGGTGACGACCCCGCCGCCAAGTCCGGTGCCGATGATCGCGGAGACGCTCGTCGCCGTGTTTTCCGACCCGAAGATGGCGACGTGGCCCCAGAGGGCGGCGGCGTTGCCGTCGTTGAGGTAGCTCACCGGCCGGCCGAGCCGCCGCTCGAGTCCCGCACGGATGTCATAGCCTGCCCAGTCGGCATGCACGAAGTTCGTCGACCCACGCTTGCTGAGCACGCCCGCGGCGCTGGCGGGACCGGGCGTGTCGAGGCCGATGGCCACGACGTTCTCGACCTGGATGCCCGCCTGTTCGGCGGCAATCGCCAGACCGTCGGCAATCTCGCCGAGGCAGATGTCGGGGCCCTCGACGCTGCGGGCCGGATGTTCGCACAGCCCCTCGATCAGAAACTGTCCCTGCTGGTCAAGGAACGTGTAGTTGATCGCAGTGCCGCCGAGATCGACGCCGGCCACGACCTTCACCGATTTGACTGTGGATGTCACGCGCTTTTGCCTCTCCCTGCTCTCGATGGTCAGGCTGGTGTTGATGCGGCCAGTTCCCGTTTGATGCGGGCCAGAATCGCCCGCAGGCCACGCGACCGAAGGATTCCCAGCACGTCGGCCAGCCCCATCCGCTCGAGCATATCCTCAGGGAGCGTGGCCACCTCCGCCACCGGACGGCCGTTGACCGCGTCAGCCAGAATGGCCACGAATCCCTTCACTGTGGGCGCTTCCGGGGCCACCTCAGCAATCAGTCGGGCGGTGCCATCCGTCACCTCCGGCCAGAGGAACACGGGCGTCTGGCACTCGTGCACCCGGCGATCCTCGGTGCCCTTCCGGGCCTGATACTCAGGCGGCAACGGAGGCAGTCCGGCGGCAAAGTCGAGCAGCAACTCCAGCTTCTCACGGCCGTCGAGGTCGGCAAACTCGCCGATGATCGCGCTGAGTCGTTCGTTGACGCCGTTCATGCGGTTGGTTGGGAAGGAGCGGTGACTGTATCCATCCCGAGGGTGTCTCTCAGGATGCGTGCACTGCCGTCGATGTGGTTCCAGCAGCGGGAGCGGCCGCGCCGCCACCCGGGGCGGCGCCCTTCACGATCGGCACCCCAACGCAGTTGCCCCACTCCAGCCATGAGCCGTCGTAGTTTTTCACGTTGCCGAAGCCGAGCAGATACCTGAGTACGAACCATGTCAGGCTCGACCGTTCCCCAATCCGGCAATAGGCGATCGTGGGAGAACGGCGCTTCATCTTCAGTTCGCGGAGGTAGAGTTTCTCGAGTTCCTTGGCAGTCTTGAACGTGCCGTCCTCGTTGCAATTCATGGGCCACGGCACGTTCACCGCACCGGGAATGTGGCCGCCTCGAACGGCGCCCTCGTTGGGATAGTCGGGCATGTGCATCCGTTCGCCCCGGTATTCCTCAGGCGACCGCACGTCGAGGAGTTGCTTGCCAGCCTTCTGATGCTTGAGCACCTCGTCGCGGAGGGCCCGGATCGAGCCATCCTGTTCCTGAGCCGTGTAGTGGCTGTGGGCGTACGACACCCGCTCGGTCGACCACTGCCGGCCGTCGAGTTCCCAGCGCTTGCGGCCGCCGTTCATGACTCGGCAGTTGGTGTGGCCGTAGAGCTTGAAGACCCAGAAGGCGTAACAGGCCCACCAGTTGTTCTTGTCGCCGTAGAACACGACGGTGGTGTCGTTGGAGATGCCCCGCTCAGCGCAGAGTTTCTCGAAAGCCGCCCGGTCGATGTAGTCGCGTTCCGTCTGGTTCTGGAGATCGACAGCCCAATCAATCTCGACGGCACCGGGGATGTGCCCCTGCGTGTAAAGCGCCC
>CAYSPN010000174.1:0-3583 GCA_964432895.1 uncultured Candidatus Kuenenia sp. | reverse complement strand
CACGCTCCGCCGTGGTCTGGCCATCGTCGATCCGTCGAAGCTTGCCCGTTTGAGCGGTCCGCCGCCGGTTGTGACAGAGGCAGTGCGGGTCGCCGGGCAGCCGATCCCCATCGCGCCGGTAGTCACACCGGCATTAACCGGCGGTCGAGTCGCTCTCCCTCCCGATCCGCGGGGCGTCGAGATCGAGATCGCCACCCGCGGGTTCACGCGGCCCTCGAATGCCCGAGTCATGCACCGGCTCGAAGGGTTCGATGCCGATTGGGTCGAGCACCCGATCGATCGCCCGATCCGCTACGAGCGGCTGCCGGCGGGCCAGTATGCCCTGCGGCTGCGCAGCGAACACGACCTCGGAGTGTGGGAGAACGACCCGCAGTCGTTCGTGATCGATGTGCGTCCGCTGCTCTGGGAGCGGCCCTGGTTTCGCGTTGCCATGCTCGCGGTCGCTGCGGGGATCGCGGCCGCGGCCGCCGTGGGCGGGGCGACGTTACGAAACCGGTCGCGGCTTGCGGGACTCGAGCAGCAGGCGGCGCTTGAACGGCAGCGGATGCGGATCGCCCGCGACATGCATGACGAGGCCGGTACCACCGCGACGCAACTCTCGCTCCTGGCCGATCTGGCCCGCGGCCCGGGCGACGGCCCCGCCCGCGCGGAGCGGCTCGAGGGCGTGTCGCGGATCGCCCGCCAGCTCGTCACGAGCCTCGATGAGATGGTCTGGGCCGTGAATCCGGCCAACGACACGCTCGCCCACCTCGTCAGCTATCTCGGCCAGACGGCCAGTGAAACGCTCGGCCGCTTCGGTGTGGCCTGCCGCGTCCGCACGCAAGAACCGCTCCCGGAGTGCACTGCCACCGCGGAGCTCCGCCGAGGCATACTCATGATCGCCAAGGAGGCGGTCTCCAACATCGTCGAGCATGCCGGAGCGACAATCGTGGAGATCGATCTCTCCATCCATGAGGGCCGGATGCGGATGTCGATCGCAGACGACGGCTGCGGGCTGCCCGAGGCGACGAACGGCCGGCGGCATGGTCCCGGCGGCAACGGCCTGGGCAACATGCAGTCGCGGGCGGCGGACCTTGGCGGCTCCTGCCGGATTGAAACGGCCTCGCCGCGCGGCGCGCGGGTCGTGGTCGAGGTTCCCCTTTCCCGTGAGGCCCACGCATGACGCCAAGGCCGTCTCCCGGAGATCGCCGACCGAGTGGCCGCGAGCCCTCGTCCCAGGGGCTGCGGGTGTCGATCGTGGAGGACGACCGCATTCTGCGGGAGAGTCTGGCTGCGCTTGTCGGCGGCACGACCGACATGGAGATCGTCGACACCTATCCCGATGCCGAGTCAGCGATCGCGACCATCCCACGGCGGCCGCCCGATGTCGTCGTGATGGACCTGAATCTCGCGCCGCCTGGGTCAGGCCGCAAGAGCGGAGTCGACTGCGTGGCGGCCATCAAGGCGGCGCTGCCGGCGATCAACGTGCTCGTGCTGACGGTTTACGACGACGCCGACAGGGTCTTCGAGGCGCTGCGGGCGGGCGCCAGCGGCTATCTGCTCAAGCGGGCGACCACCGACGAGATCCTGGAGGCGATCCGAGAGGTGCATGCGGGCGGTGCGCCGATGTCGATGCAGATCGCCCGCCGCGTCGTCGAGTCATTCCGGCCCGAGGGCCGGCCCGCCGGGGAACTCGACATGCTCACGCCCCGGGAACGGGAGATCCTTGCGCTTTTGGCCGAGGGTGGTCTCTACAAAGATATCGCCAAGTCACTCGGCCTCTCGACGAGCACTGTCCGCGTGCACCTCCATTCGGTCTACACGAAGCTCCACGTGCAGACCCGCACCCAGGCGGTGCTCAAATACCTTGGCCGGTGAGGGATTCCCTCGCTGGCGCGTCGGGCTTGCATGGGAGTCGGGTGTCATCCAAGCCCGCAGCGCAAGCAAGGGAAAAGGTGATCCGGCAACCGGAAAGCGGTGCGGATTCCCTCGCTGGCGCGTCGGGCTTGCATGGGAGTCGGGTGTCATCCAAGCCCGCAGCGCAAGCAAGGGAATACGAACCGCCTGACCATGCCGTGCCGACGAGGATTGGCTGCGTCCCGTTTTCGAACTATTTTCCCTGCTCGAGTGCGATTGTGACCGGTTTCGCGTTGGCGACGGCGGTGAGGCTGAGACCGGACTTGGTGGGATTCGCATAGTTCTTGGGGATCAGGCTCTTGGCCTTGATCGGCTTGAGTCCGTCCTCTGCCAGTCGGTCGTAGCCGTCGGTCGCCTCCACGCCCACGCGATAGTCTCCAGGCTCAAGATCGACGGTGAACCGGCCGTCGGGCTGGATTTTCGCCGCGTTGCTGTTCGTGCCCTGCGTGGCGAAGAACGTGATCATCCCGGTCGATGCCCGGAGGGGCTGACCGTCATACGTGACGGCCCCGTGCACCCGGACCTTGCCCGGCGGCACGGGTTTGCCGCATCCGATCAAGCAGACGGCCGCAAGGATGGCCAGGGCGGCAAACGAAGGCACGAGAGGCGGTCGTAGGACGGAGTTTGGCATGGAAAGGCTCCAAAAGCGCAGACAAGAGCGTAGGCCACTATCGGCGTGGCCACCACACGATGAGTGTCAGGGAAGCCGCGCTGAAACGCCGTCGCCACGGTTGCCGAGCAGATTGTAGAGATAGAAGTCGATGTTTTCGCTGAGAAACACGACTGCCCCATCTCCCATGCAAAAACCGGCACCGCCGGCGTGATGGCTGGAAGCCCCCATGTTCTGCTGATAGTCGGATGATGATTTCGTCATCCGGGGGCTGTTGATCTTCAGGAGTGTCGGCAGGGCCTGATGGTTAGGGCTCCACATGTCGGCCATGGCAACCTCACCTCGCTGCTCTCCGAGCATGATGGTGGTGCTCAGGCCATCGGGAACCTTGGAAAATGAGATCGTCGAGCCGCCGCGGCCACTGAACATTCCCGGAACCCAGTTCAATTGATCGGTGTGTTTGTTCCACCACCCGATATAGCACCACGATTCGTACGACGTGCAATCGCCATTGCTGTCCGATGCTTGGGGACCGTTGCATGCCTGGTAGCTGACGCGATGATTCCCATTCGACGCGGCGTCAATTGCCCGGAAGGGATTCGCCGCGATGGAAGGGTTGCTCGGGCAGATCTGCAGCACGAACCTCGGGGGGTTCGCACCAGAGTACAGCACCGTCTGATTTGTCCATCCGAACGAACCCGCCCCTGGGGAGACATTGAAGTTCAACTTGTTGAAGATGTCGAGGTTTTCCGTGAATGCCAGGATCCCGGCGTGCCACTGTGTACCTTTCCCCGACCACGTGGTGTTCCACGCGTCGTCCATCTGCGTGCCATCGAGTGCCGCAGGCAGCTTTTTTCTGGCGTCGTGGTAGTTGTGCAATGCGAGGCCGAGCTGCTTGAGGTTGTTTTGGCAGGTGCTCCTACGGGCGCTCTCCCGCGCCGACTGCACGGCCGGCAGCAGCAGTCCCACGAGCGTGCCGATGATCGCGATGACGACCAAAAGCTCGACGAGCGTAAAACCATGTCGATCAGAACGGTGTCGCATACAGCACCTGGTGGCAGCCTGTGGCTTCGAAGG
>CAYSPN010000173.1:0-5502 GCA_964432895.1 uncultured Candidatus Kuenenia sp. | reverse complement strand
CTGACCAGGCTGAAGAGTCCTGGCTTGGTGACGGCACTGCCGTCTGGTGCCGCTACGGTCGAGTCGGCGAAGTGCAGCGTTCCCAAGGCCCCCCAGAGGGCCATCAGGCCGATCAGCATGCCGAAGTCGCCCACGCGATTGACGATGAAGGCCTTGTTGGCAGCCGTCGAGGCGCTCTTCCGTTCAAAATAGAAGCCGATCAGGAACCACGAGCAGATGCCCACGAGTTCCCAAAAGATGAAGACCATCGCCAGATTGCCCGCGATCAGAATGCCGAGCATCGAGAAACAAAACAACGACAACGCCTGAAAGAAACGCGGAAACCGGCCGGGGCGATGCAGATGCCCGCCGTCCGACAGATGCACCTCGTGATCGGTCACGTCGTGCAGTTCGTCGTGCATGTAGCCCGAAGCGTAGACGTGGATGCACGTGGCAATGAACGTCACGACCACGAACATCAGCACCGTGAGGGCGTCGATGTACCAACCGATCGAGAGTCTGAGGTCGCCTCCCTGATAAAGCGTGTACCAATCGCCCGAGTAGGCAACGGGAACGCGGGCGGCATGGTGCCCAGCATGCTCACCATGTTCGGCATGCTCACCGTGCGCATCGGCCGCATGACCATCCGCATGCGCCGCGCCGGAGTCATGCGATCCATGCGATCCATGCGCCACGGCGGCCACCGGGTGGGCGGCCAGCCAGCCGCCAAAGGCCGCCAGCGAGAGCACCAGCGATGTCACGATCGCCGCCGTCGCCACCCAGGCGGCATTTTTCCCATGGTGCCCCATCCGCGGTCCGAAGAACAGGATCGCCACGAACGAGACCAGCGGCGCGAGCCATGCGAGGCCCAGCAGCATCGGGAGTTGGGAGGCAGGATCCATGGTCGAATGCCGCGGTGGCGGCTCAGCCCTTGAGGTCTTCGGCCCGGTCGATGTCGACGGTGGCGTGGTTGTTGTAGAAGTTCAGCGTGATCGCGAGGGCGACCGCCGCCTCGGCAGCCGCGAGCAGGATGACAAACAACGCGATGATCTGGCCGTCTAGCCCGAGCGACGCGGCGCCCTCGCCGCGGAGATAGGGGGACGAGAACGCGACGAAGTTGACGTTGGCGCCGTTGAGCACCAGTTCAATGCCCATCAGCACTCCCAGGGCGTTTCGCTTCAACGCCATGCAGACCACACCAGCGGTAAAGAGAATGGCCCCGACCACAAGGTAGTGCGCAACGCCGACCGGGGCGCTCAACAAGCCCGCAAAGAGCGGCACCGCCACGGGCGGCAGGCCGGCTGCCAGATGACTCATCGCCCACCTCCTGATACCAGCGCCGAAGAAGCGGAAGACCGCGCAGCCTGACGGGCCGTCACGACGGGACCGACCGAAGAGGCTGCCACGTCGATCGCCCGTGGGGTCCGCCGCCGCTTCGCGCGGGCCAGGTATGCGGCACCGACGAGCACCACGAGCAGATGCACCGACACGATTTCGAAGGGCAGCAGGTAGCCGCTCCGCACGGCGGCCGCCGGAGCACCAGCAGCGGGCTCATCGACGCGCACGCCCAGCAGGGCCATACCGATCGGAGTGGCCGCCGGCGCCGCCACGGCGGCCACGGCCGGCCGTCGCCACGGCTCCACCCGGAATGCCGCCTGCAGCAACACCGCCAGCAGCGCCGCGCCAACCATGCCGGCGAGCACGCGGTCACCCGACGATGTCTTGATGGCCACAAAAGGCGCCTGGGCCGTCAACATCACGCCGAAGACGAGCAACACGAGCGTGCCGCCGACATAGATCATGAGCTGCATCGCTCCCACGAACTCGGCACCAGCCAAAAAGAAGAGTCCGGCCGTCGCAGCCAGCGAGAGCACAAGGTAGAAGGCCATTCGCACGACGTTCTCTGCCACGACCACGGCTACCGCGCACGCACAGGCCACCGCAGCAAAGAGCAGAAACAGCACCGAATGCCAGTTGACAGCTGCTACCGGCAACACACCGGCCAGCATGGCCAACACACCCGGCATCGGCACGACGGCGGCGAGCACGGTCGTCATCATGGCACCACCTGCACAACGTCCTGCGATTCCATCCGCCCCTCAGCACCGACAGCCGACGACGCCCCCCGGCGGCCAGGCGAAAGCCCGCCCGGCCCCTCGAGCCAGCCCTCGCGAATTTCACCCGCGGGACGTGACAGTCCGCGGACGACACCGCCAGGAAAAGCCAACTGCCAGAGCATGGCGCCCGCGAACATGGCGGCCGCGATCGGCGTGCAGTATTTCAGGCATGTTGTCATGACCTGGTCAATGCGGAGCCGGGGCAGCGTCCACCGCACCCACATCATGAGCAGCACGCCGAGCGTGGCCTTCAGAAGCAGGTTGCCGCAGCCAATCAGACGCACGAAATAGTTGGCGGTGTCGCCGGTCCCCTCGCTCAAGCCCACGAGGGTGGCCACAGGAATCGGCCCGTTCCAGCCTCCCAGAAAGAGCACGGCCGCCAGGGCGCTGACGAGGAACATCGAGCCGTATTCCGCCATGAAGAAGAAGCTCCACCGCAGCCCGGAATACTCGGTGTGAAAGCCCGCCACAAGTTCGCTCTCCGCCTCGGCGAGATCGAAGGGGGCGCGATTCACGCTGGCCACGGCGCAGGTGACATAGACCCAGAAGATCACGAACGTGAACGGATCGTGGAAGAGATACCAGTTCGTCAGCCAGCCGGCCTGTTTCTCGGCGATCGTGACCAGGTCCATGCTGCCAGCCAGCATGACTGGCACGACCACGCACATCCCCAGCGGCACCTCATAGCTCACCACCTGGGCCGCCTCTCGCATGGCACCAAACAGGGACCACTTCGAGGCCGAGGCGTAGCCCGCGAGAATCACCCCGAAGACTTCCAGGCCGAGCACCGCAACCACGAAAAACACCCCCACGTTCAACCGCTGGCCCACGAAGTCAAAGGCAAACGGAAGGGCGATGAATGCGCAGAACGACGCACAGAAACTGACGTATGGGGCGAGCCGAAAGAGCATCCCGTCAGCCCCCTCGGGCATCAGGTCTTCCTTGGCGAGGAGTTTGATGCCGTCGGCAAGTGACTGGAGCCAGCCGAAACGGCCTCCGGTTCGCGTGGGCCCCAGACGGTCCTGAATCCGCGCGGCGATCTTCCGCTCAGCCCAGATGAACACGAGCGCACCGCCCGCGATCACATTGAGGATCAGAGCGGCGGCGACAAAGGCCGTGATCGTCCAGGCCAACCACTCGGGCAGGCCGACGGTGTTGATCAGAAAATCAGCCATCGGTACTGGATTTCAGGCTGGGTCGTAGGCTGGGCAAAAACGCCCTCCGAACCGTCGATTTCCCGTGTGGAAACCGACTTTGTGAAAAATCGCACGAAGTTTGCATCAAGTCGGCCCAATTCACAAGTGCCGGTGCGAAAAACCGGGCGAAAGACTGCCGGTTGATCGCCGCCGGGTTGCGATGGGCGCCTCTGCGGAACGGCTGAGGAGCCGGGATCGGCGGAAGTCGAGGAGCTTTTGGATTTTTCGACCTTCTGAGGAATGCACCGCCGTAGGTCGTGGAAGGAGAAAAAGCCACCGCGACGAGCCTTCTGCCGTCCCGGCGGTGTGGGCTGATGACCGCCATCGACTACCGGTCGATCTCACCCATCACGATATCGAGGCTGCCCACGATGGCAGGCACGTCGGCGATCAGGCAGCCACGGCAGAGCTCGTGGGTGACGGCGAGATTCGAGAACGAACTCGACCGCGCCCGCACCCTCCACGGAATCGCCGAACCATCGCTGACGAGATAGAAACCCATCTGCCCCTTCGGGCACTCAGTCTCCAGATAGGCGTCGCCAGCCGGAATCTTCTCGGTGAGCTTCACGGGTTCACCGAGCGGGCCCTTGCAGGCGGAATAGCGGTCGATCGCCTGCCGCACGAGATCCATTGACTGCACGACCTCGAGCATCCGAACGAAGAAGCGGTGCCAGCAGTCGCCGAGCACGGCATCGGCAGGCACCGGCGGATACGCATGGTCCCGCGGATAGTGCCCGTTTTTCATGACGGCCACCTCGAAGGCGTAGCCGTCATACATCGCGGTATAAATGCTCTCGCCGTCACGCCGCATGTCTTGGTCGACGCCGCTGCCCCGCAGCACAGGCCCAGAGCAGCCGTATTCGATCGCCAATTCCGGTGACATCACGCCGATGGCCGCCGTGCGTTTTACGAAGATCGCGTTGGTGGTGAGCAGCGCATGGTATTCCTTGATGATCGGCTCGAACTGATCGAGGAATTCCTCGCACTTCCGCAGCCATCCGGGCGGCAGGTCGGCCGTCAGCCCTCCCACCGTGATGTAGCTGTAGGTGAGGCGGGCGCCACACGCCTCCTCGAAGAGGTCGAGAATCTTCTCCCGTTCGCGGAAGGCATAGAGAAACGGGCTGAACGTGCCCAAGTCCAGGCCATAGGCGCCCATGCCCACGAGATGGCTGGCGATCCGCCCCATCTCGGCGATGAGGACACGGAGATGCCTCGCCCGCTCGCTCACCTGATACTGCATGAGTTTCTCGACGGCAAGCGACCAGCCGAGATTCATGTTCATGGCCGCGAGGTAGTCCATCCGGTCGGTGTAGGGGATCCACTGCCGGGCCGTCAGGTTTTCGCCGATCTTCTCCGCACACCGATGGAGATAGCCGATGTGGGGCTCGACCTCGGAGACGATTTCACCGTCGGTGCGGAGCACGAGCCTCAGCACACCGTGCGTGCTGGGATGCTGTGGCCCCATGTTGACGAGCATCTCGTCCGTACGGACGTCGAATTCGATAATCCGCGGATCGTCGTCGATGAGTTGTGCCATGGTGGTGTGTTCGTCCTTTTGAAACCTGATGACGATCGATCAACATGACGATCGATAAACTCGAAAAAGACAACGATGGCTTTTCCGCGGCCTGCTTCACTAGCGGCCGCGGATACCGTGGTATTCCAGGGGCTGCTCGTAATCCTTGCGGAGTGGATAGCCTTCCCAGTCTTCCGGACAGAGGATCCGCCGCAGATCGGGATGGCCGATGAACATGACGCCCGAGAGGTCATACACCTCGCGCTCGTGCCAGTTAGCGCCGCGCCACACCCCCGACACGCTGCCCACCTCGGGCAACTGGCCTGGCACGTCCCCCTTCCACCGGGGCAATTTCACCTTCAGCACGATGCTGACCCGGGAGGAGGTGCTCCAGAGGTGGTAGACCAGTTCCGTGTGGGGCTGCCAGGTCACCTTGGCCGCCTTCTTCGGATCGGGCTCGAACCAATCGATGGCGGTGATGCACTCCAACGCGTCAAACCGCACCTGGCTCTTCTCACGCAGCCAGCGGCAGACGTCCACCAGGCGTTCAGGAGCGACTTCGATCCACGGATCGAGTGCGTCGAGACGGCTTCCCGAAACCGCTCCAGGCAGCGCGTGCTCCAACTGTTCCAGAAATCCAGGGCCTCTCATGGCAGACCTTCGTTCAATTCGTTCGAGGGAGACTTGGTTCAGA
>CAYSPN010000172.1:0-3134 GCA_964432895.1 uncultured Candidatus Kuenenia sp. | reverse complement strand
CGTCGTTCGCGTGCGGCCCGACGGAAGCGGGCTGGAAGTCTTCGCCCGCGGCACTCGCAACATCCTCGAAGCGGCCGTGAGTCCGCTGCTCGATCTCGTTGCCCGCGACAACACCAACGACGGCGACGGCTGGGATGTGCGATTCCATCACTTCACCGGACTCGACGACCACGGCTACCCGCGGCTGTACAAGCATTTTCGCGACGAGTGCGTCGCGCCGATGGCCGATTATGGGGGCGGGTCGGGCACCGGCGCCGCGTGGATCGACGAGCCGGGCATCCCGGCGGAGTGGAATGACATGCCGTTCACCTGCGACTGGGGCCGTAACTGGGTCTACGGCCACCGGCTCACGCCCGAGGGGGCGACGTTCAAGGCCGATCAGCGAGAGTTTTTCGGTGCCACTCGGGTGAACGATCTCGATGTCGATGCCAATGGGGCGATCGCGGTGACGAGCTGGCGCGGCGCGGTGTTTCAGTGGAACGGTCCAGACGTCGGCTATGTGACGAGGCTCACGCCGGACGGCTACCAGCCGACCGCTGTGCCAGACTTCGACACGATCGAGGTTCCCCAGTTACTCGAGGTTCTTGGCGGCGCGAGCCACCGTCGGCGGCTGGAGGCCTCGCGGGCGATCCTCCGTCGCGGGCTCTGTGGCGCAGCGAGGCCGGGACTCGAGTCACTCGCGGCCGACGGCTCGCAGCGGTTGGCCTCCCGCGTGGCGGCAATCTATACCCTGGCGCAGGGACTCGGTCCCGACGTCAATACGGTGCTCGTGAAGCTGGCTGCTGACCCGTCGGTGGCCGCCTGGGCGATCCGGTCTCTGGCCGATCATGTGCCCACGGCCTCCCAAGCCATGACTGCCGCTGCTGCACGGCCCGTCATCGTGGCAGGGCTGGCGAGCCCTGACGCCCGCACGCGGCGTGAGGCCGCCCGCGCGGTCGCTCGACTCGACCTCAAGACCGATGCGGTGGCGGTCGTGCCGCTGCTCGACGACCCCGATCTGATCGTGGCCCACACGGCGCAGCAGGCACTCAGGTCTCTTGGCGCCGCGGATGCCTGCTTCGCGGCGATCGATGATCCGGCTGCCCCCGCTGCCCGCCGAGCCGCCGCGCTCCGCGTGCTCGGCACACTGCACGACGCTGCCGTGGTGGATGGGCTGGTCTCCCGACTGAGGGCCGTGCCTGCCGGAGATCGCGAGGCGCGGCGCGGCCTGCTCACGGCCCTCTGCCGTCAGCACTTCGTCGAGAGCGAGAAATGGACCGGCGGCTTCTGGGGCACCCGCCCGGATACCCGCGGCCCGGTGCACCAGCCCGAGGAGTGGGGCGAGTCGAAAAAGATCGCCGCCGCGCTGGAGGAAGCCCTCGTCGCGGCTGACGCCGACGACACGGTGTTTCTGGCGGGACAATTCGCCCGGCATCGGCTCAGGTCGACGCCGGCCAGCGACAAGCTGATCGCCATGGCTGAGGCTGATCCGGCTGTCATCGACACGTTCGTGCGGCAGTTCGGCGGTGACGAACCGCCGCCCGCGAGTGCGGTGCCCCTCCTGATCAGGGCGGCAGGCGACGTCTCGCGGACGGCCGCGATCCGTGGCGAGGCTGCGCTGGCTCTCGCACGAGGCGACAGCGCGGAAGGCATGGCGGCGGCGATCGATACAATCGCCGCGATGTGGGACGTGCCGCCGCCCGACCGCCTCATGATTGAGAAGGCCCGCCATGTGCTGCTCTGGTCGCCGAAGCTGGAGAAGCAGATCGGCTTCCTGATCGAGCGGGCCGAGCGGATGGATGGCCGCGGGGCCCTCCTCGCCGATGGCTGTCTCTGCCGTCTGACGGGCCGGGTTCCGGCTTCCTCGGCAACCCGCAAGCAGGCCGCTGACGTGCTGCGGGCGGGCCTCGCCTCTGGGGAAAAGCGTGCCCGGCAGATCATGGAGGCGATGCGGCTCACCGACGAGAAGGCCATGGCCCCCGATCTGCTCCGGTTCATCGACGCTGCGGCAGCCAATCCAAGCGACGCGAAGGCCGCCGATCTCGCCAAAGCTGCGGATGGCACGCTGCGGCACCTGAAGCTCGACGCCGCCAAGCTTCGTGCCGAGTCGCAGGCCGTGCGCGTGCCGCTCAAGGGGCTGGCCCGCGATCAGGTGATCGAGCAGGTGAACGGCCTGAAGGGGGACGTCTCGCTGGGCGAGCAGCTCTTCACGCGGCAGGGCTGCGTCAAGTGTCATTCCGTAAAGCCGGGCGAGCCGCTCAAGGGGCCGAGCCTGGCCAACGCCGCCGCAATCTACAAGCGGCCCGACCTCGCGTGGGCTATCCTCGACCCCAACAAGTCGATCGCGCAGGGGTTTGCCACCAACATCTTCACGCTCGACGACGGCCGCGCACTCACCGGCTTTGTGGTGGTGGAGTCGGCGGACCACGTGGCGATCCGCGACGCCACCGGGGTCGAGCACGACATACCCACGGCATCGATCGAGGAACGCACCACGTCGCCGGTGTCGGTGATGCCGGCTGGCCTGGTCGATGACCTGACCGCGGCGGAGTTTGCGGCGCTCGTCGACTACGTCGTGTCACTCAAGCCGCTGCACTGACGGAGACGAACGTCGGCGGTCACTGCTTGGCTTCGCCGCCCGTGCCGCCCTCGAGCGCGAAGTCGTGCTTGTTCAAGCCCTCGGTGATCGTCACTTCGAGCATGGTCTTCTCGTTGTAGCAATCCGGCACGTACTCGACGTAGCGGTCGACCATCACCCCGCTTCCGGGGTTCAGGGGGTCCGGCATCTTGCCGTCCTTGCGGCTCGCATTGATCACGACCTTCACCGGCACTGGCGAGGCCGTGATGCGGTAGCGACCGGCGACAATGCCACCTCCGGCGCTCTGCCCCTTGCCCGTGGCGGGTATCAGCATGATCGTGCCATTCTCGATCGGCACGCCATCGAGCGTCACGAGCCCCTCCATCATCGGTCTGGATTTTCCGCAACCTGTCACGGCTAGGCAGAGTGCCCCCACGAGGCAGGCAGCGTATGAAAAGCGACGGTAACGCGGCATGTGTGAATGCTCCGTGATGCGGTGTGAAGGGGCGGTGTGGGGCCGTTCTATCGATCAGCCCCGTTCATCGTGCCCTGCGCTTGCCACGGGGCCTGGTCAATC
>CAYSPN010000171.1:0-6232 GCA_964432895.1 uncultured Candidatus Kuenenia sp. | reverse complement strand
GGATGAAAGTCACTGTCCGCGATGAGGCAGCCGGCGCCGACGAGCACGTCGTCGTCAATCACGATCCGCTCTGCGGCCGAGATCGTGCATCCGGAGATGCCCACGTTTCGGCCGATCGTGATCGTGGCTTCGTAGGTGACCGTCTTCAGCGTCACTGGCTGGAAGATGCCGACCGTGTTGTATCGCCAGTGGCTGTTCGCGGAGAAGTGCGTGCCGATGCGAATCGAGCCCCTCGTCCGCGTCTGGATCCGCGGCAATCCGTAGAAACGCCACGTGGGATGCCACGGGAGCCCCCACATCTTGCACATGAATGCATCCCGAGCCCACCAAGGCGTGTAGGCCAACTTCAGCAGGAAGCGACGAACAGGGCGTGGCAGCACGTGGCTCAGAGGCGGCATGAAAGATCGCTCACAGGCTCGGTGGTGGCACTCGAGTGGACGTCGTCGAGAACCGACAGGTATTGCTCGGCCACGGCGGCGAGCGTGAATGACGACAACGCACGGTCATATCCTTCCCGAGCGTACCGTCTCCGGAGGGCCGCGTCCGTCATCACCGTTTCCATGCCGCTGCAGAGTGATTCCGGCGATGTGACATCGACCAGCATGCCGACGCGACCATCATCGAGAATCCAGGGAACCGCCCCGGAATGGGTGCCCGCGATCACAGGCAGCCGCTGTGACATGGCCTCGAGAATGGACGATCCGAAGGATTCTTCCAGGGTCGGATGCACGAAGGCGTCGGTGTGCTCGCGGAGCTGACGCAGCACATCCGCGTGCGACAGGTGGCCCAAAAAGAGCACGCCTGCGGAGAAACCCCTGCCAGTGGCCCATTGCGCTGCCGGACCGCCGGGCTCGAAGCCCCGCCCAATCACGTGCAGCCGACAATCGGGGTGCCGCCTGAACAGCTCCGAGAACGCTTTCAGCAGCGGCTCGGGATTCTTCCGCGGATCCCAGCCGGCGACGGTCGTGAACGTGAACGGCCTTGCGGGACGCACCTGCTCGACGGAGGCGAAGACCTCCGGCCGGATGCCGTTGGGAATGACCACCGGGGGGGACTTCAACGTGTAGCAATCGACGAGTTCCTGCCGCATGTAGGGCGACACGGCCGTGAGGTGGGGAATCCGCGGAATCAGCCAGTCACCGTAGAACTTCTTGTAGAGCGTGTATGCCGACGGAGAGTGCCTGTAGATCTGGCGGGGTGAATCTCGTGCGGTTACCAGGGTTGGGAAGCCGCTTCCCAGCGCCGCGTGGGCAAACTCGTAGGTCCATTGGGCGTGGACAACGTCTGGCTGCCTGCGTGCCAGAGCCGCGATCATCTGCCGACGCTCCCTCCGGAAGGCATCGAGACAGAACAGGTAGCCGCGTCGGGTGGAGACGGCATCGATGCTGAGTCGGTCATTCGACCAGGAGTAGGGTGCAGGGAGGCGGTGGATCGTGGTCACGACGGACACCTCGTGGCCACGCCGCAGATACTCCCGCACGAGGTAGGCACCGAAGGCGTACTGAAAGCCGACGGGCGTGGTAGTCACATCCACTCCCTCGTCCTGCAGGAGATGCAGGGAGATCGGTCCCATGTAGGCGATTCTCACCTCAGGCAGACCTCTCCGCCGTGGCCTCATGGTCGAATTCCACGAACCCCGGCCGGCTCGCCCCACCGCCGAGCAGCCATTCATAGGTCTCCAGCAGCAGACGCGACTCCGCCTCCCAGGTGAAATCCCTGGCGATCCACGCCGCCCCGCGATCTCCCTTGGCAGCCAACTCCGCTCGCGGCAGCGGCAGGGCTTGTCGGAGCGAATCGACAAGCGCGTTCTGCGACGGCGTGATCCACCAGCCACAGTCATGCTCGACGATCCCCGGCCAGGGCGCGCCGGTCGTGGTGATCACAGGGAGCTTGTGCGACAGCGCCTCTCCGATCACGAGCCCAAAATTCTCGCTGATCGTCGGGAGGACGAAGAGCTCGCTCGCCAGATAGGCGGCCTCCTTGCGGTCACCATACAGCGGCCCCGTGATCGTGGTGCGGTCGAGGACGCCGCCATCCCGCAGAATCGCCAGCACTTCCTGCAGATGCGACCGTTCGTCCGGCCCGACCACCACGAGATGCCAGTCGGGAAACTGTCGGGCACACTCGGCCCAGGCCCGCGCGAGGGTCGTCACACCCTTGATCGGCTCGATGCGAGAGAGAAACAGCAGCAGCCGTCGTCCCTGTGTCTCCGGAAAGTCGCGGCGAAACGCGGCTTCGAGCATGGCCGCACGGTCAGGCTCGATCGGCCCGGCGGCCGTGATGCCATTGGGGATCATGGCGATCGGCCCGCGGTAGCCGTATAGTCGAAACGCCTCGGCCTCGTCGGGCGCCGTCGCGTGAAGGCAGTCCGCCTGGTTCAGCATGGCCCGGTCGGCGAGTACGGCAGACACACGCTTCTTGAGGCTGCTCTTCCTGAGTCGTGCCGGCTGCAACGAACCGTGGGGCGTGACCACATAGGGCACGCCCGCATGGCGAGCCGCGGCGGCGGCCGCCCAGTCGGGAAACTGCCATATGCCGTGAATATGCACGGTGTCGTGCTCTGCCGCGAGTTGCCCGATTCGGCGATGCAGTTCGCTGCTGTACCAGATCGTGTGCCGGAACGTCGGCGGGAATTTCAAGACGCGGACGCCGTGCGCCGCGGCATCGTCGACAGACTGCGCGGAATCGCCGTCGAGCGTGGCAAGCGTCACGTCGGCTCCAGCATCCATCATGGCGCTGCAGATCGCGGGAATGACCTCGGAGGGACCGCCCGTGTCTTTCCAGAGCCCGGTGATGACGTGCAGCACTCGCATGGCTATGCCCGGAATGTCGCCTTCATCGGGGCCGCGTCGCTAGCGTGATCGACCTCGGACGACCGACCGGCCGACAACCGCACGCCAGTCAGATCCTCGACGAACCCCGCCACCTCCCGCGCAAAACGGGCTGGGCCGAAGTCGCCCGCGCGGGCGTGCGCCGCGTCGGCGAGGCCGTCGGTTGCCTCGTCTGTCAGCGTACTCGCATAGCTGAGCGCGTCGCGTATGGCAGCGGCACTGCCGGGGGCGAACTTCAGCGGGGACGCCTCTGGCATCAGTTCGGATGTTGCGCCGACCGTGCTGGATGCGGCGAGCAGGCATCGCGACAGCGCGGCCTCGTGCAACGCCACGCCCCAGTTGTCGTTACGGCTGGGGAGGATGAAGAGCCTCGCGTCGGCGAGGTGCCTGGCCACTTCCGCCGCATCGCAGAAGGGCAGATGCTCACAGCCCGGCGTCGTAGCCGCCAGCGTCGCCAACGGACCATCCCCGATACAGCGCAGCCGCCATCCCTGTGCCTGCAGGCCCGAGGCGCGAAAGCCCTTGAGAAGAACGTCCACCCCCTTGCGCTCGATCATTTGTCCCACGAAAAGAATTGTCTTGGATCGCCGTGATGCCGCCGTCGTGGCGTTGAACAGCACGGCATCGGCACCATACAGACCTTCCCGCACGTGCCCGCTCGGCACGCCGAAGAAACGCATCAGGCTGCGGCCCCCCTGGCCGGGCACGAAGAAGCGGTCAAACCTGCGCCGCAGGCCGAGCCGAAACCGCACCGCGCCCAGCCACTGCCGGAGCGTGTGCCGACGGCGATTGTCGGCCATGCAGACGACCGTCCGCCCGTGTTGCTTCGCCTCCGCGGCAAGCCTCGTGCAGAGCGGAAAGGCCCAGCCGGAGGAGAACACAATGTCGGGTGTCCGGGACGTGATATCAGTCCACGATGGCAGGTCGGTCGCTCCCTCGTACCAATGAATCGGATAGGGGCTCGCCCGCTCGATCTCGGCAGTGGGAAATGGCGGCCTGCTACCCACGACCGTGACGGCCACATTCCCGAATGCCGCCAAAGCCCGGATCTCGCGGGCCGCATACATCGGCAGCCCTTCCCAGACGAAGCCGATTGAGACGCCGACCGACGGTATGGCATGCTCCCGTACCATCGGTTACGCCGCGGGAAGAGCCTGAGACGGTGGAGCGAACTGCATCCCAGCCCGTGTTGGGACCGTCCGAGACGCCCCCTGCCGCAGGCCGTACAAGCCAAGCAGACCAGCCGCCATGTAGATGTGCTCCGCGGCACGCTCGTTGAGCATGTACGGAAGCGTGGCTCCCCCGAGAACGATGTTGCTGATGACGGCGAGCCCCAGCACGGCAATGCCGATGTCGGTCTCCCTCGCGGTTGCGTTTCTCGACACCATCACGGCATGGAAGAGGATCAGCAGCAGGATCGGCCCCGCCACGAAACCAAGTCGCAGCAGGGGATCGAGCAGGATGCTGTGGGTGCTGAAGGGCCAGATAGCCTCCTTGCCGAGCGAGCGGATCGCGAACTGTGGCGCCGGGATGCCGCACAACGTCGGGTTCTCGCTCATTTCCCGCATGGCCCCCCACCAGATCGGACCGCGATCTGAGAGCAGTTTGAACGTCATCCGGTCATACATCGAGCCCTGCCCTCCCCTCACCGTCTCGTACAAATCCCGCGAGGGGTCGTGGGCGAATGCGGCGTAGAAAAACATGCCGAGCGTCATGAGCAGAAGGGCGTAGGTCAGACCTGTCACCACCGCCCACCGAAGGGTCTTCCGGCCGAACGGCCCCAGGCACATGCCCGCGATCGTATTCCAGACCCAAAGCAGAAGGAGTGTGAACGTGGCTTCGGCCGCAAAGAGCGCGCCCGCGATGGAATACGACACGGCCATGCAGCAGTGCCACAACGACCCACGCCCCAGGATCACGAGCGGGGCGAAGCTACCAGCGATCGGCAGGAGCACCCAAAGCTGCCGACTCTGATACCCAACCAGCAGATTCCCCACCACAGTGAACATACCCAGGATGGCGAACCCAGTTGCCAGTTGCATGAGCTGCTGCTTGGAACACGCCGGCATCAGGAGGCCGTAAAAGTAGAATCCCACCACGCAGTAGTCCCGCAAGCCAGCGGTCCAGCCAGGCTTTCCATAGGCCGAGAGCGCCCCCCCAATCACGAACAGCATTCCGAAGAGGTAGAGGTTGTAGAGCCAGAACGGAAACTGCGCCCGCCTCGCCACACGCGCCGACAGCGCCGCGAAGAAGGTACGAATAACGGACAGCACATTTGGCAGAATGAACGCATATTGTTCGAATCCCGTCATCTGCATCGCCAAGTCGTGGGTGTCGTCGAAACTGCCACGCCCACCCAACTGAATCCGCAGTTGCACGCACGACAGAACGAACGGAATGATCACGTCGGGCTTCATTCGCCAGATCAGATAACACGCAAACAGACTTCGCACCCAGATCGATGACGGCAGATGCACCAATGACCATAGGACGTAGACAATCCCCACAGCGATCAGCACGGGATTGTAGAGCGACCCGGCGATCGTGCCGGCCGTAGCGGGCCGCCGATATGCGGAAGCATCGCCTGCGGGTGAAAGCGTGTTATCGTGCATCGGGTCGTATGTCATGGGCGGCCACCTCGCGGTATCACGGCGACACCCCGCCCACGGCTGAGGGGAGAACCCGGCGGATCCCCGGCGGAAGAACGGCATGCGCCACCTCCAGGAGCATCTGCCGCAGTGGCGCCGATCGCAGTGTGAGCACGAGGAGCGCGACACCACCACAGAACGCGGCGACGAACGGAATCTGCCACACCTGCAACGGCACCTCAGGCAGCATGCTGGCCGCGACCAGTCCGGTGATGATCAACGCAACGTCGACCACCAGCGTCAGCCACTCTGCGGCGGCGATCCTGACGCCGGTAAATCTGGCCATGCCAACCAAGATCAGAATCGTCGCAACGAGGGGCGTGGGCGTGGCGGCCACCGCCAGCCCAAGACTGCCGAAGAGGTAGGCACCACACGCCATCAGGGCGATACGGACCGCGCCCTCGACACACATCAACCCGTGCGCCTGGACGAGTTTGCCGGTGGAACCAAACATGTACGAAGCGAAGGCCAGGGCCGTGCTGGCGATGGCGGCCGTCGCGATCGCCAGGGTGAGCGGGGTCGGCAGGATGAAATGCGCGCCCACCCAGGCCTCGAGAAACTGACGTCGCACGGCCACAAAACTGATCGCGAGCGCCGCTGCCATGATGACGGTCAGCCGCAGTGCGTTGAGGAAAAGCCGAAACGCTGGTGGCCCCTGTTCGCGGGCGAGGAATCGGGTGAAGGCCGGGAGCAAAGCGCCGCCGAATGCGTTGGCCAGCCCCGTCGCCATGCCCGTCGGCCTTGCGGTGTTGG
>CAYSPN010000170.1:0-4260 GCA_964432895.1 uncultured Candidatus Kuenenia sp. | reverse complement strand
CGCGTCGGGTTTATGGGACTCGGAACTATCCGTGAGGGGCTGCCCGTGTCCCGAGAGCCGGCGTTGCTCGGGCACCGATCCGTCTCAGCGGATTGGTCAACGCAGGCAGGATGCCGGAGCGCAGTCAGCATCGAGTGAGCGAAGGCAGGATGCCGTAGCGAACGTCCGGCGACGGGGCATGGGCAGCCCCGAACCGTGGCGATGGCTTTGTCCGCGTGAAGTCCATCGCAGGATGCGATGCTCCCAGCGGACAAAGGCCATGGATGGCTTTGTCCGCGTGTATTCAGTGGTGCATGCCGCGGGCTTTGTAGCCGCCCCGCGTTGCGAACCATGCCAGCAGCAGCGCGTAGCAGACGAACATCGTGGCCGGCACGAAGGCCGTCAGCTTGAGCGCCTGCCGGCCGCCGAAGAGACCCGCTGCCTCCACCAGAGGCTTGTCGCTGGCCGCTTCGGGACCTGCCGAAGAGGTCCACCAGTCCACGAGGGCCTTCTGCGCCGCGACTGCCTCCGGCTTGGCGTTTTCCTTCTGCATCAGCTCAAGAGCCCGCTGTGCCTCTTTGCCACCGTCTTCCAGCACGCCCACCTTCGAGCCGTCGAGGCCGACCGTCTTCATCCAGAGAAACTCGTTCTCCTTCGGCGCCTTGTAGCGGTCATAGACGGCGGCGCTCGACTCACGCAGCTTGGCGGAGGCATTCTGATCCTGCAGGAACCCGATGCCCGGGCCGCCCAGCAGACCGGCTGCCAGCATGCCCACGCCGCCGGCGGCGCCGATCGTGATGGCGCCACCCTTGGGGAACTGCTCGCTCACTACGGCCAGCATCGTCGGCCAGAGGAATGTCTTGCCGATGCCGTAGACCGTGGCGGCGATCACACACATCAGCGCGCCCTCGGCGTTGCCCAGCATGGTCAGACCCGCCGCTCCGAAGAGGGCGGAGACCGCCAGCAACCCCAGCGGCGAGATTCGCTCGACGATCGGACCAGCGAAAAACCGCAGCACGAACATCAGGCCTGAGGTGTAGACGAACAGCAGCAGGCCATTGGCCGGACTGTTCATGATCGTGCCGGTGATCTTCGAGATCCACGAGTCGGTGCCGAGTTCGACGTAGCCGACCAGGGCGTGAATGAGCAACAGGGCGGCGAGCAGCAGGTGGCCGAAGCGGAAGCCTGTCGCCGCGCCGAATGCGGCGAGCAGGCCGGCTGCGATACCAGCGGCCACCAGCGGCGGCAGGCCGAGGTCGCTCTTGAAGAAGAGGGCGAGCAGGCCGCAGATCACCGCGGCGCCGACCAGCCCGAGCTCACCGAGCATGTCCTTGAAGCTCACTCCGGAACTGCTTGCCTCGCTCTTGGGGAACCGCTGGCCGAGCATCATCAGGCCGTAGAGCACGACGGGGGCCAGAAAGAGCGAGATCTGAAACTGCCACGGCACAGGCTTCGTGCCCGCGCCGCCCGCCATGAAGTAGCTGGCGAGACCACCGAGGATCAGGCCACCCGGCCAGCCGGCGTGGAGGATGTTGAGATAGTGCGCCTTCTTCTTGGGAAACAACGTGGCCACGAGCGGGTTGACCACCGCCTCGGCGATGCCGTTGCCGATGGCAAAGAGGAACATGCCCCAGAAGAGGCACTGGAAAGCGAGCGGCTTGCCGCCGGCCGCGAAGGCGGCGCCGGTAACGAGCGTGAGCGCCGCCGATATCAGGTGCATGACGAACGCTGCGAACATCAGCGGGCCGAAGCCGATGCGGTCAGCGATGAGGCTCGACAGCAGGATGATGATGCCGAAGCCGGTGAGGCCGCCGCCGGTGATCGCTCCCAGCTCTGTCTGCGTGAAGCCGTATTGCTCCGCCCACTGCCCGAGGATGCCTGCCCGGATCGAAAAGCCGACGCCCGCGGCGAGGATCGCCATGAAGCCCGCCCAGAGCAGTCGCTGGGGATTGAGTCCGCCGGGAACCGGTTCCACCCAATCGTTCGTCTCGGCTGACTTGTTCTTGCGGGCCATGAGAATCCCCCGTTCCTGGTGAAAGCTGCCCTGTCGGGAAGCTGTGAAGCCATCCGGGCGCATGGTGATTGTGGGCCCGGTATCGATGTGTTGACCGGTCCCCTCCCGGGGCCGGGCGGGCACTATAGCAGGGGGCCGCAGGCTGGGGGAATGGCGTTCTTTCCGGGGGCGAGGGAAGGGGATGGCGTCTTGACCCTCGGCTGGCCCGCAACGTACTTTCCCCGCCCCTTCCGTTTCGAAGGGCGGACGCATTGAAAGTGCCCGCCGCTTTGCCCCGTGGCACCGCTGCCTTGAAACCGCTCGCCGACACGCTCTGGATGCTCGTGCGCTGGGCCCTGCCGATCACGGTGGCTGGTGTCGTGGCTGCCGGTGCCATCGGCTCGAGCCGCCTTGGCGAGGAGGTGCGATCCCGCATCCAACAGCGTCTCGCGCAGGAATTTCCCGCGCTGTCGGTGCAGGTGCAGGGAGCCAGCCTCGTGGAAGGGGAAGGGATCGTCGTGCGCGGCGTGTCGCTCGTCGACCCGAGCCTTCCCAAAGAATGTCGGCAGTTGCTCTGGGTCGACGAGATCCGTCTGGCGTGCAGCACGAACCTTGCCGATCTGATTGCAGGGACGCCACGGATCAGTGCCGTGCGGCTGCGCCGGCCCGTGCTGCATGCCGTGCGGCAGTCCGAGGGGCGTTGGACCGTGACCGGGCTTCTCAAACAACGGGCGGGCGGTGCCCCGCTCGTACCGGTGGCGATCGAAGATGCCACGCTACTCGTCGACGACGTGCCGCGGCAGTCGCGGATGGCCGTGCGGCAGATCGCGCTCGATGTCGAGCCCGACGACAGCAACGGAACCGAGGGATGGGCCACGGTGCGAGGAACTGCTGCCGGTGATCTCTTCGAGCGGGCGAGCATCGCGGGCCGTGTCGCCGTCGCAGCTGGGATGTTCGACCTCCGCGGCGCGGTGCAGGCTTTCGAGTTGACGCCCCGTGTGGTCGGGATGCTGCCGGAAGCACCTGGACAGATGGCGGAAAGCCTGAAGGATCGGATCGCCGGATTGCGAGGACGCATCAGCATGGACTGGCAGGCGGCGGGGGCGCTGGCAGCGCTCGAGGCCGCCGTCTTCTCGGTGACGGGCCGGTTGGAATCGGGTCGCTTCGAGCATGCGTCGCTGCCATTCGCGATGAGCGATGTGACGGCAGCCTTTCAGGTCGATCGCACGGGGCTACGGTTCGACACGCTCGAGGCACATGCCGGCTCCACGCTCCTGCGCGGCAGCGGTCGGTATGCCGGCTGGACGAACACCGCGGATTTCGACCTGCTCTTGGAGGCCGAACGACTGGTGGTGGGGCGGCACTGGGAAGGGCTGCTGCCGGCCTCAATGGCGTCGCAGTGGAGCAAGCTGTTGCCGGCAGGCGAGGTCGACGTGCGGGCGCAGGTGGCCCGCCGCGACGGCGCGATCGAACCACACGTTTCCCTGCGATGCCGCAACGTGTCGCTGACGCACTACCGGTTTCCCTACCGGCTCGATCGCACCGTCGGCACGGTCGTGCTGGAGGGTAAGAACTTGTCGATCCACCTCACCGGACAGGCAGGCGGCCACCCCGTGCAGGTGCAGGGAAGCTTTCGCACAGTCGCGCCGGCGCCCGCGGGCAACGAGCCGGGGGGCACCTACGGCACGCTGGAGGTGCGTGGCGAGAACATGCGGATCGACGACACGCTGCTCGCGGCCATGCCTCCCCGCAGCGCCGACATCATCCGCACGCTGCGGGCCTCGGGCACCTTCGACTTCGTCTTCCGGCACGACCGGTCGCCCACGCTATCGGGCGGCCACGCCAATTCGTTGGGCATCCGTCTCGTGCAGTGCAGCATGGCCTACGCGGGCTTTCCCTATCCGCTGTCGAACGTGTCGGGAAGCATTCGCATGGATCGCGGGCACTGGACGATTCGCGACATCACCGGATCGAACGACACCGGAGTCGTGCGGTGCAACGGCATGCTCGTGCCCCGCGGTGACAACGACGGCGAACTCACGCTTCAACTGGCCGGCACGGGCGTCGTGCTCGAGCGAGAGCTGCGCGACGCACTCCCCGCCGGTGTGCGGCAGATCTGGGACGATGTGGACCCGCGTGGGAACGCGGAGTTTTCCGCGACCGTGCGGCACCATGTGAAGGCACGGCGGACCGAGGTGGAGATCGAGGCCACGCCTCAGGGCGACACCGTGTCGATCGAACCTGCCTGGTTTCCCTACCGTCTGGAACGACTCCGCGGGCAGTTGCAC
>CAYSPN010000169.1:0-9470 GCA_964432895.1 uncultured Candidatus Kuenenia sp. | reverse complement strand
CTGGTGCCCCGTGGCCATCGATCTCACGGAAGAAGTGGCGGCGATCCGGGAATCGGCACAGCCATGACAAGCACGCACACAGGGGCGCCACCAGCATCGGACACGCTGCAGGCCAACGGCCCTCCCCACTCGCCGTGGCGGTTTCACGCGACCCGCATCGCCGCCATCCGCGAAGAGGCACCCGGTGTCACCACGCATACGCTGACCTTCGGCAGACGCCGTGGGCAGCGGCCATTCCGGTTCGCCGCAGGACAGTTCAACATGCTCTGCCTGCCGGGCATCGGCGAGGCGGCGATCTCGATCAGCTCCGACCCCGAGTCGCTCTCGGCAATCACCCATACGGTCCGCGCGGTCGGGAACGTGACCCGGGCACTCGCGCGACTCGAGGTCGGCGACGAACTGCTGCTTCGTGGGCCGTTTGGCGTTCCCTGGCCGCTCGAGGACCTGCGTGATCGAGACCTCGTGCTCGTGGGCGGCGGTCTGGGCCTCGCATCGCTCCTCGCGACGATCCACTTCTGCATGGCGCACCGCGGCGACTATGGCCGGATCGTGGTGCTGCATGGCACCAAGACCCCGGCCGACCTGCTCGCTACCCGCGACCATCACTGCTGGCGCGAACACGGCATCGATGTGCGCTGCATCGTCACCGATCCAGACCCGCGCTGGCGGGGACCTGTCGGCCTCGTCCCCTCGCTCCTCGACGGTCTCGACTTCGATCCGACCACCACGAGCCTCCTCTGCTGCGGCCCAGAGCCGATGATGATCGCCGTGGCGGAGCAGGCAACCGCGCGTGGCATCTCTCGCGAGCAGATTTTCGTGTCGATCGAACGTCTGATGGGCTGCGCAAGCGGGCTCTGTGGGCTGTGCCAGCTCGGCCCGTTCTTCGTCTGCCGGGATGGCCCGGTGTTTTCCTACGACCGGATCGCCCGCTGGCTGGCCGTGCCCCATCTGTGAAGCGTGTGTCGTGTCGAACCTCATGCCGAACAAGAAACCACGACTCGCCGTGTTCAAGTTTGCCTCCTGCGACGGCTGCCAGCTCCAGGTGCTCGACGCGCAGGACTCGCTGCTGGCAATCGCTGACCGGGTCGAGATCGCACACTTCCCCGAGGCCCGCTCGCAGTCGCTCGCCGGTCCTTATGACATCGGTCTGGTCGAGGGTTCGATCTCGACCTGCGGAGATCTCGCACGAATCCGGGAGATCCGCGATGCCTGCCGATTCCTTGCAACGATTGGCGCCTGCGCGACCGCCGGCGGCATCCAGGCGCTGCGGAACTGGTGCCGAATCGACGAGGTCGTCGGGAGCGTGTACGCCTCGCCGGTGTACGTCGAGTCCCTCGCACACAGCACACCGATCAGCGACCATGTGCCGGTCGATTTCGAACTCCGCGGCTGCCCGATCGACACCAGCCAGCTCGTGGAGCTGATCACCGCCGTCGTCATCGGTCGCCAGCCCCGGGTGCCGCGGCACAGCGTCTGCGTCGAGTGCAAGGAAGCGGGAACGGTCTGCGTGACGGTCGCGCACGGCATCCCCTGCCTCGGGCCGGCCACGCAGGCGGGTTGCGGCGCGATCTGTCCTGCCCATGGCCGCGAGTGCTTCGGTTGCTACGGCCCCGACGAACAGCCAAACCTCGTCGGTCTGACGGGCTTCTACGAGCGCCGCGGCACCTCCCGCCCGCACCTCGCCCGGCTGGTGCGGTCGTTCAACGCCTGGGCGCCCGACTTCCAGCGGGAGAGCGACCGGCTCGAGCACGGAACCGGAGCGGACTCGCCATGAACCAGCCACGAGACTTCACCGTGAGGGCCCTCACCCGAGTCGAAGGGGCCGGCGGCCTGCGGGCGAGGGTCACGGACGGGCGCGTCGAACTGGTCGAGTTCAACATCTACGAACCGCCGCGGTTCTTCGAGCGGCTGCTCCGCGAACGTGAGGTCCGCGAAGTGCCCGACATCGTGGCGCGGATCTGTGGCATCTGTCCCGTCGCCTATCAGATCACCGCCTGTCAGGCCCTCGAATCGGCGTTCGGCATCGTCGTCGGGCCGGAGATCCGCCTGCTGCGGCGGCTTTTGGCATGCGGCGAATGGATCCAGAGCCACTCGCTCCACATCCATATGCTGCATGCCCCCGACTTCATCGGCTGCGACTCCTGCTTCACCTACCCCGAGGCCTACGCGGGGTTTCTCGACCGGGGCCTGCGGATGAAGTCGATCGGCAGCCGGATCATCGAAACGCTCGGCGGCCGTGCGGTGCATCCGATCAACCTGGCGGTCGGCGGCTTCTACCGGGCGCCCGACGCCGCAGCGGTCCGCGAACTCATTCCCGATCTCGAGTGGGGCATGCACGCCATCCTCGACACGCTCGCCGCGGTCAGCCGATTCGAGTTCCCGAATCTCACGCAGCCGTATGAATGCGTGTCGCTCCGGTCTCCATGCGGCTATCCGATGAACGACGGCCGCATCGTGTCATCGACCGGCACCGGGCCGCCGGTCCTCGACATCCCGATCAGCGACTACCCACGGCACTTCATGGAGCGGCAGGTGCCGCACAGTACCGCGCTGTCGAGCTTCATCGTGCCCGGTGACCGCCCCTATCTCTGCGGGCCGTTGTCCCGGCTCAACAACTGCCTCGCCGACCTGCCCGACGGGGCCCGTCGGGCCGCCGACACCTGCGGCATCCCGTGGCCGTCGCGAAATATCTTTCATTCGATTGCAGCAAGAGCCATCGAGGTGGCGGCCGCCTTCGAGGAGGCGCTGGCGATCGCAAGGGACTGCCAAGCGTCGCTTACCCCGTGCCGCACGGAATACCGGCCCCGCGCGGGCACAGGCTGCGCAGCCACGGAAGCCCCGCGAGGGCTGCTCTACCATCGCTACGACATCGGCGATGACGGCCTCATCGCGGCAGCGACGATCATCCCCCCCACGAGCCAGAACCAGGCCCGGATCGAAGAAGACGTGCGGACACTGCTCCCCGGACTCCTCTCCCTCGCCGACGATGAAGTGGCGATCCGCTGCGAGCGACTGATCCGCAGCTACGATCCCTGCATCAGCTGCGCGACCCATTTCCTCAGGCTCAGCATCGAGCGGTGACGAGCCGGCATCGGCCTGGAATGTGCTGTATTCCGCGAGAGCGGCGCACCTGCCGCGAGCCGGGCGGATGGGGCGGCCCCGTCACGTGTCCAAGCCACGGAGCGTGCCGGTACTCGATGAAAACTGGTCTACGTTGACCCCGAGTTTCTGGAGCATCGTCACAAACAGGTTTGCGAGCGGCTCGTTTCGTTTCTCATCGAACGCGAGGGAGCCCGGGTGTCGGTAGCCACCGCCTGCCAGGATGATGGGCAGATTCCGGTTGGAGTGCGAGTTGGCGTTCCCGAGACAACTGCCGAAGAGAACCTGCGTATGGTCGAGGAGCGTGCCGCCGCCGTCGGGCGTGTTCTGGAGGCTGTGCAGGAGCGAACCGAAGGCTCCCATCTGGGCGTCCTCGATCTTCTTTAACTCCGCGATTTTCTCCGGCTCGTTGCCATGGTGTGTGAGGCTGTGCGTTTCATTCTTCACGCCCGGCACGAACGGTATGACCGAAAACGTGCTCAACGAAAGCGTGATGACTCGCGTGGAATCGGTTTGCAGCGCGAGGCGGATCATGTCGAACATCAGCTGTGACTTCTCGATCACCCGGTTCGCGTCGCCGATGTCGTCGGGCTCTTTGAATTCGATCGCCGGCTTCGCACGGTGCTCCCACTCGATCGCCTTCTGGAGTCGGATTTCCAGTTCGCGGACGCTGGAAAAATACTGGTCGAGCCGGCCGACATCCTCTGGCCCAACGTCACGCTCCAGGCTGGCCTTTTTGTCGAGCACAAGGTCGAGCACGCTCCCGCCCGCTTCGATTCGACGAAGGGTTGCCGCCTTCTCCGCTGGGGTGCCGGCGACAAACATCGCCCGGTAGAGCCGCTTGGGGCTCGTCTCCGCTGGAATGTCCACGCCGCTCCGCGACACGGAGAGCGTGTTCGAGTACTGTTCGCCCTTTTGCACCGAGAGCGCAAGAAACGGAAACCGCGTGTCCAGTCCGATGGCCTCGGCAGCCACTTGGTCGAGAGAGATCGAGTTTTTGAACGTGGGCTGACCGGGGTGGGCCGCCCCGGTCAGAAAGCACTGACCGGCGTGATGGTTGCCATCAACTTCCGGGTGAGACATCCCAGTGAAGACCGTAAACCGACCTTTGTGCGGAGCCAGCAGATCGAGGTACGGACTCGATGCCACGCGGGCGTTGCCTTCCGTGGACGGCGTCGACGGAAAGAAAAACTGCGGCATCATTCCGAGCGGCACGTGGATCGCGACCACTCGCCGAGGAATGGATGCGTTGCCACTTTCCCCGGGCGTCGCCGAGGCGAAACCTGGGAGCATGCAATCGAGCAGCGGAAGGGAGATGCCGGCACCGGCAGCCCGCAGCATCGACCTGCGTGACAGGTGCCGGTGACCGCGGGCGGAAGGGTGTGTGATTTCCATGAATGAATTATTGGTCGGCCGGGGAGAAAGTGCTGTCAGTGTTTTGCGGACACGGGCGGATCGACACCGCATTGGCCCGATTTCCGGAAAAACCGCCGTCGTTTCGGCGACGGGTGCTTCCAAGGATCCCTGTCAGGATTCCTTTTAGGATTCCTTGCAGACTGTGTTTCAGCCGACCCGGGCAACACGTGCGCGTCATCGCCGCATCAAACGATCGCTCGCCGCAACGGCGCAGAGAAGCGTTCGCAGGCGGTAGCCGTCGGCCGCATTCTCGGCCACGATGCGTTCCACCTCGCGGCGGTCAGCGAAGGAAAGGTCGGCCCCGGTCGCATAGCGGACAAGATGCGAGACGAACGCGATCGCCAGGCCTTCGTCATCCTTCGCCAGCATCTCCTTGAAGTCATCGATCCCGGAAAACGTCTTGTCGCCTGGCAGCAATCCCGAGGCATCGACCTTGGGCCCCAGCTTGTAGCTCATGTACCAGACGTACCAAGGAAACCTCTGGCCCTTCGGCAACGGCGGATCGCCTTTGTCGCTGGAACGATAGCGCTCGCGATAGCCACCGACAGGGTCGAAGCACTCGAGAGCAAAGCCCGGCGGATCAATCTTGCAGTGACATACCGCACAACTCTGGTCAGACCGGTGCTTGTCGAGTTGCTCGCGCACGGTCGTCGCGCCACGCGTGTCGGGGTCGATGTTCGAGATCCCCGGTGGTGGCGGAGGCGGCGGCCTGTTGAAAAGTCGGTCCATGACCCACACACCTCGCTTCACAGGCGACGTCGTCGTACCGTTCGCTGTGAGCTTGTGGATGGCCGCCTGGCCGAGCAAACCACCGCGATGGCTCCCATTCGGCAGCGGAACCCGCCGCGTCTCAACTCCTTCGACGCCCCCGATGCCGTAGTGCTCCGCCAACCGCTGCGTCAGCATCGTGAAGTCGGCGTCGACAAGCGTTCGCGAAGGAAGGTCTTGGTCGAGGCACTCCCGCACAAACGCCCGCGTCTCGGCAACCATCGAGTGATGCAACAGCCATGTGTATTCCGGGTAGAGATGACGGTCGGGCGTCGTTTCGTCGAGCCGGTTGAGCTCGAGCCACTGGTCGGTGAAGTCGTCGATGAAACGGTCGCTGCGTGGATCTGCAAGGAGCCGCTCGACTTCCTCGCGAATCCCCTGACGGTCGCGGAGCCGGCCCGCCTTCGCCGCGGCCATCAGGCCCTCGTCGGGAGGACCATTCCACAGCCAGTAGGAAAGCCGGGAGGCGACGAGTTCATCCTCCGCCCTGCGGGCTGGATGATGAAACAGCATTTCAGGGCTCGTCAGGATGGCGACGTAGGCCCGTCGCATCGCATCTTCAAAACAGTCTTTGGCCGCAAGACGTTTTTTGACGAGTCCAACGTACGGGGCAACCTCGGCCGTCGTCACGGGCCGGCGGAAGGCCCGTGGCAGGAAAGCGGCAAGCAGTCGTCTGGCGTCTTCGAGTGGCGTGGCCGTGAGCACGGTCTCCAGCGGAGGCGAACGCTCGCCCGGCGGGATGTCGGTATAGAAGTTGGGCAGATATCCGCCCACACCGCGCACTGGCTCTCGGACCGGCGGCACCACATCGGCTCCTTTCGCCAGAGGCCCGATCCGCAGGCTGCCGAAGAGCCGCTTATGGCTATCCGGTGGCCACGACTCGTTGATTGGCCCCTCCACCTCGAACCAGTCGACGGCCACCCCCGGCCCCACATGCTTCGCGGCGCGGCCACCGATCTGCCGCGGCTGGAGGCCGTGCCAGTAGAGCGATGCGGGATGGAACACGACCGAGTCGCGTGCGTCGAGCCACGCGGTGATCTCGTGTGTGCGTGGCTCGAGGGACGGGGCGGTGAACAGGCCAAGCACTCGACCGCCCTCCTCCTGCCGGCCATGACCATGAGCCCGCAGGGCGGCCGCCTGCGCGGCGACGGGCTCTACTCGCGACGCATCCCACTGGAACCCCCAGATCGACATCTTCAGCCGGTAGTACCCTGGAAAAACCGGCGCGACGTTCCATGCCGCCTCGAAGCCCGGCCCGCCCGGTGCAAGAATCCCGACCGAACTGGTGCTCTCAGCGACCTTGTTCGCCTCCCAGATACGCCGCCGTTCGGCAAGGTCGGCATCCTGGTTCGGCGCGGTGATGATGCCCGGCACGCCGTCGAATCCACCCCGCACGGGGAAGGCGGGGTCGGGCTTGCCCTCCTTGAGGAGCACGAAGTCGCCGTTTTGGAGGTTGAACGTGAACTTGAAGAGCCCAGCCGGAGAGAGCCTCTTCTTGTAGACGGGCGGCGGTGTGCTGCGGGTGGCGATCGCCCGCGTGAGAGCCTCTTCGGCCGCGGCCGCATAGGCCGCCAGATGCACGGGCGAAAGGTCGAGGGCATCGGCCACCTTGTCAAACCCGGCGACTTCGGCATCTTTTGGCAGGAGCCCCTGAATGTCGAGCCGCGGCAGCGCGAGCAGATCGCGGAGCGTATTCTCGTATTCGCTGCGGGTCATGCGACGCATCCGGATCCGGCCGTGCTTTTCGACACGATCTTCGTCGGTGGCGACGAGTTCGCGTTCGAGCCACTGCAGCATCTCGGCTTTCGCCATGCGATCCGGTTGCTCGGCGTCGGCAGGCGGCATCTCGCCGGCCGCAACGCGGTCATGGATGCGCACGAGTCGTTTGTGCGCGACCACGTCGGAGGCGTCACGCGGCAGGCTCGCGAGATCAAGTCCTGCCTCCGGCGAGACACCGGAGTGACACGAATAGCAGTGCCGTTCGAAGAAGGCCTCGAGGGCCGTGTCGGCGATGGCGTGCGCTGGCCTGCATGCACACGTGATGCAAAGCAGGACAACTCTCCTCAGAAGCTTCAGTTTCATTCCGCGCCAGCCTCGACTCGCCTCGATATACTCCCGAACAGTTCTCTGCTCATCATAGTGGTGGCGGTCCGACCATGCCCGTCCGAAAAATATGCACAGACATGCGGTATCGCCTGCGCGGCATCATGCGATTCCTTGGCCAAGGAGCGTGCATGATGCTGGGGCTTGCCGCCTCGGGAACTGTGGCGAATGCGGCTCTGGAAGTGACTTCCGCCATCATCGACGGCCGGGACAAGCCGATCGTCGCACCTCCCGCGGGACGCGCGTCGGTTGCCGTTCGGCTGCCCTCCACCGCCCGCACCCTCGCGTTTCGGTTCCGGGAGGTCAGAGAATCAGAGACACTGGGCGGTGACGCGCGGCTGCGATACCGGCTCGATGGCCGCGACGAGGCATGGCGCGATCTGTCCGCAGCTGGACGGGCCCTGCTCTGGTTCGTCGACAAAGAAGGGCTGGTGATCGGCGGCCTCGACGAGCCGATGCCAGGCCAAACGCCGGGCTGGACCGGCAGCGTGGAAACGTCGCCGTTCGCGCTCCTGTCACTGCGAGCCGTTGCGCCCCAAGGCACTTCGGGCGTCATCATCTCGTTTTTGACTCACAACGGCGAGCGCGTGGTCGGCTGCCTCGGCATCGACGAGATGCGACTCTCGTGCACGCGGCCTGGAGACAAGCCCCGCGTGCTTCCATTGGTGCCCCTGGCATTCCATGGAAACGACCCTCGGCCGCAGTCGCTGCCGGACGGCTGGCAGCGGGTCGGCACGCGCCCGGAGCTGAGCGTTGTGCGAGTGAGGGGCGGTTCGTCGCCGCACCCGATCCTCACCATCGAGGACGACGACATTAAGCGGTTCGGCAACTGGACTGTCACGTCGCGGGTGCTGCCCGAAGCCCAGCCGGGCGACACGGTCACACTCTCATGGACAGCCGCCCACAGTTTTGGGCTTGGTGGCGAAGGCATCGCCACCTACGAGGGACTCGTTCCGGGAACGTACCGGTTTCGCGTGGCCGCGTTTCACGCCAACGGCACTCCCACGGGAGAGGAAACGAGTTTGGAGGTGATCGTCATCCCCCCGTTTCACCAGCGGCGCGATGTGTGGGCGGCGGGTGCCGTCGGCCTCGTTGCCTCGGGCGTATTTGCCGGCCGGACGATCTCCGCCCGGCGGATGAAGCGACGGCTTGAGGCACTCGAGCGGGCCAACGCTTTGGAGCGCGAGCGGGCGAGGATCGCCCGTGACCTCCACGACGACATCGGCGCCGCACTGACGGAGATCGCGATGCAGGCAGATGCCGTCCGGCACGAGGTACAGGATGTCGCCTCGCCCGAGGCCCTGCAGCTCACCGACGGCATCTGCCGTTCGGCCGTATCGCTCATCCGGAGTGTCGATGCGATCGTGTGGGCCGTGAATCCTGCGAACGACACGCTCAAGAGATTCGCCGCTTATCTCGTGCAATCGACCGAGCAGTTCCTCGATGCGGCCGGGCTTTCGATGCGGTTCCAGGTTCCTTCACCATTGCCGGACACACCGCTGGCGGGCATCGTCCGACACCGGCTGTTTCTCGCCGTGCGTGAGGCGCTCAACAACGTGGTCAAGCATGCACGGGCAAAAGCGGCGACGCTGTCGCTCCGGCTGGTCGAGGGTATGCTCTCGATCACGGTCGAAGACGACGGCGTCGGCTTCGACTGCTCGCAGTCGCCCGCCGACACCGAGCAGAATGGCCTCGCGAACATGCAGCAGCGGATGAGGGAAATCGGCGGCACGTGCACGATCGACAGCGCCGCAGGCAGAGGGACGAGGGTCGTCTTCGCCCTTCCGTGGCCCCCTGCCACCCTCCCGTGAGACGTATCCCATGCGCAAGATCAACGTAGCCCTGGTCGAGGATGATGCCCGACTCCGCAAGGCAGTGGAGCGCGGGCTCGCCAACGCCGACTCCTGTCGGCTGGTGGGGATGTTCGCCACCGCAGCAGACGCGCTTCGCGGCATTCCCCCGCTCGCGCCCGACGTGATCCTGATGGATGTCAATCTCCCCGACCGCAGCGGCGTCGAGTGCGTGGCTGAGCTTGCGCCGCAACTGCCGGGAACACAGATCCTGATGCTCACGGTCTATCAAGA
>CAYSPN010000168.1:0-1725 GCA_964432895.1 uncultured Candidatus Kuenenia sp. | reverse complement strand
CCTGTGATCTCACCGCCAAGAAGTGCATGCCCTGCGAAGGGGGCGTGCCGAAATATTCTCTCTCGGAAGCGGAGGCCCAACTGGCGACGCTGCCCGCCTGGCGGCTCACGCACGACGGCACGCGGATCCGCCGCGACCTCGAACTGAAGAACTTTCGCGAGTGCATCAAGCTCTTGAACAACGTGGGGGCATTGGCGGAGCGGGAGCAGCACCATCCCGATCTGCATCTGGAGGGCTATCGGCGGCTGTGGATCGAGATCTACACGCACGCCATCGGCGGCCTCTCCGAAAACGACTTCATCCTCGCCGCGAAGATCGACGCGTTGGCACCCGCGTGAATGGGCCATCCAAGCCCGCAGCGTAAGCAAGGGAATGCAGGCGACGTCGTCCTATCCGCCGCAGTAGTCGATCGACCGGGCGATCTCGCTCTTGAGATCCTTGCGGGCCACGATGCGGTCGATGAAGCCGTGCTCCAGCAGGAACTCGCTCGTCTGAAAGCCCTTCGGCAACTCCACGCGGATCGTCGCCTTGATCGTCCGCGGCCCGGCGAAGCCGATCAGGGCCCGCGGTTCGGCAAAGCAGAGATCGCCGAGCGACGCGAAGCTCGCCGCCACGCCGCCCATCGTCGGATTGGTGAGCACGGAGATGAACAAGCCCCCGGCCTGCGAATGCCGCGCCAGCGCCGCCGACACCTTTGCCATCTGCATCAGTGACAGAATGCCCTCGTGCATGCGGGCGCCGCCGCCGGACGCGCTGATGATGATCAGCGGCAGCTTGCCGGCCGTGGCCCGCTCGACAAGCCGCGTGAGTCGTTCACCGACCACGCTTCCCATGCTCCCCATGATGAACGAGGAATCGGTCACGCCGCAGGCGACGCGGCGGGCCCGGATCATGCCTGTGCCGGTGATGACCGCGTCACACATCCCGGTTCGCTTCTGCTCGGCCACGATCCGCTCGGCATAGGCCTTCTTGTCGCGGAAGCCGAGGGGGTCAGTCGGCCGCAGGTTGGCATCGCACTCCTCGAAGGTGCCGTCGTCAAGCAGTTGGGCGATCCGCTGCGCTGCCGATACATACCAGTGGAAGCCACACTGAGGGCAGACGTTCTGCATCTCCTCCGCTTCCTTGCGGTAGATCGTCGCACCGCAGCCCTCGCACTTCTGCCAGAGCCCCTCTGGCACGCCCCGCTTGGCCCGCGGGACTGCCGGAGCCGTGGCTGCGGCAGTGACGGTGCCGGAATCGGCCACTGCACCGCTGCCCTGCGGGCTGGCAGCGGTTTCAGGGCTCGGTCGCGGAGAGCGGCGGCGTTCCATAAGCGTGTTCGAGAGAGAAGAGCGTGTTCGAGAGGGGATGTCAGCGAGTGCCAAGCAGGCTGCTGCGGGATGATGGCGACGGACGGATCGCGACAGAGGCCGGCATTGTAGCCCGTCACTCCACTGTGCGGCTGCGCCGGAATTGGCGGCTTGCGACGCGGAAATCAGCGGAGCTTGGCGGTCAAGGGACCCTCACAAGGGGGCGGGCTGACGGCGGTCGGCGCCGCTCTTGGCCAACCACTGCGCCGTCACCGGAATCTCCACCAGTGGCTCACGGTGGGGATCACGGCCCCACAGATCGCCCATCGACTCCCCAGCCACGATCCAGCGGACGATGCGGTCGAGCGGTTCGGGCACGACGATCGCCACGCATCCGTGCGGGTGCCGCCGGAGAATTTTCTCGAGCGCCTCCTCG
>CAYSPN010000167.1:0-1567 GCA_964432895.1 uncultured Candidatus Kuenenia sp. | reverse complement strand
CTGCCACCGCACGCCGCGGACGTGCACGAGCCAGGACGCAAGCCACATCCGCTCGTGGTTGTGCAGCCAGCCGGTGCGGTGGAGTTTCTGCACGAACGCGTCGATGCACTGCAGGCCGGTCTGTGCCGCAAGCACGTCTGGTGGAACCTGCTCGAGCGGTGGCACGCGGGAGACTTGAGCGGGAGTCTCGAGCGGCTGGCGAATCCGGCTTCCCACGGCCGCGTACACCTGCTGCCAGTAATCACGCCAGCCAAGTTCCGAGATGAGTTTGGCGGCATCCTCTGGCCGCTGCACACGGGCCAGGGCGGCATCGCGGACCTCGGCCAGCGAGAGCATGCCATGCCGCAGCCAGGGGGATAGCCGCGTGACGCCGCCCCCCACATGGTTTCTCGTGCGTGCATACGCTGCGGGGTCAATCGCTGCCAGTCGCTCAAGGGCGGCGGCACGACCGCCTTCCCACGGACTCGTGGTGGCGTCGGCCCCGCCTTCGGCCGTGCCAGCACACCCTGGGAATTCGAGGGCGAGTGCCGCCGCGCGTTCGGACCCTGAAAGAGACAGAAGACTGCTGAGATCTCGCATGGATCCGACCCGGCTCCCTGAGGGAAAGTCATCGCCGTCCAGTGTATGGTGATCGCGGCACGCACGGGTTCGGGGCTGACCGGTTACTACGGGGGCATCCGGGCTTCCCATCCAAGCCCGACGCGCCAGCGAGGGAATCCGGGCCTGAGTTCTGGGTGATGGCTCGCGTTTTCCCTTGCTTGCGCTGCGGGCTTGGATGGAGCGTGGACCAATGCAAGCCCGACGCGACGGCGGTCTTCGTACCGAACTCGACCGCCATCAGCCCCATTCCGCCGCCTCCGCACCGCTGCGCTTTTCGTGTGCAGGCACGTGCGCAAAAACCGTGCGTCACGTGCGGGATTCTGTTCGTCTGTCTGCGGCGAAAAAAAATATTGCTCAGCGTCATGCTTCCACGGATCGCTCACAATGCCGCTGGAAAATAGGCGTTTTGAGTGTTCCGCGATGGGGGGCCAGCGGGAGTGGAGGAGGGCGTTGTCAGTCTTTGGCACGCCACTTGCAATGCTAGCACGCCAGATTCAATCACACGGTGCTCAGGGTGTGGCCTGGCGCCCGGTGGGATCAGCGGTGCGGAGCCGCCCCTCGCCGGATTCTCTTCCTTCTGGAGTCGCATGATGCGGTTTGAACGTACCTCTCTTTCTCGGGATTTTCTGGCTGGTTGTCGATGGCTGGCTGGCCAGTGTGGCCTTGGTGTTTCTTCTGCTGCGGTCGTCTCGAATGGATCGCGACCGACGGGGCGACGCTTTGTCACAGCGATGGCGGGGCTCGCCATCGTGATGTCGCTGATGGCGTTGATGCCAGACGCCGCGCTGCACGCGGAAGAGGCAGTCGCCGAACCCGCGGCCGCGGCCGCTGCCGATGCCGGCGTGACCGCCGCCGGCTACAAGCCGAATCTGATGTCAGTGGAGCAGATGGTGGAAAAGCTCTGGACCGGAGCCGACACCGTCTGGGTGCTGATCTGCAGCATGCTCGTGTTCTTCATGAACCTCGG